>JANYGY010000183.1 GCA_025362255.1 Planctomycetales bacterium | reverse complement strand
CGTTTCTCTTGGAGCGGGCGAAGAGACTCGAACTCTCGACCTACTGCATGGCAAGCAGTCGCTCTAGCCAACTGAGCTACGCCCGCACTCTTCAGAGGGGTGGAAATATGATCAGTTGGGAATTTTGTCCAGAGGGGAGTTCCGGTTGTCCCCGGGCGCGGGTTCACCATAGTCCTCGCTCACCTCTCAGGAGAGCTCCGTTTGATTGGTCGTCGCCGCAGTCGTATTCCAGTTCCGCCGCCCGAGCATGCAAATCGGGCGCGCATCAATGACAAGATCCGTGCGCTGTCGGTGCGCCTGATCGACCAGGACGGCGCTCAAGTCGGCGTGGTCACCATTCAGGATGCTCTTCGCCGAGCCCAGGAAGCGGGGTTCGACCTGGTTGAGGTCGCCGCCGATGCCAAGCCGCCGGTGTGCAAGATTCAGGACTATTCCAAGTTCCTGTTCGAGCTCCAAAAGAAGGAGCGCTCGGCCAAGGCCAATGCGCATAAGGTCGACACCAAAGAGGTGCGTCTGCGTCCGGGCACTGGCGATGGCGATCTCGAGATCAAGGCCAAGCATGCCCGCGAGTTTATCCTCGAGGGCCACAAGGTGTCGTTGCAGCTGCGCTTTCGCGGCCGCGAAATGTCGCACAAGGAACTCGGCGTTGAGATGATCCGCAAGTTTGCCCGACTGCTCGACGACTGCGCCAAGATCGAACAAGAGCCGCGCGCTGAAGGTCGCGGCATGAACGCTTTGCTGGTGCCGCTCAAGAAGCCGTAAAAAGCCGGTCTAATTTGCTATCGACGCCATGAGCCGCTCTTTTGAGAGCGGCTCATGGCATTCCTGAGCGCTTGCGCAGCGCCCATTCGAACGCCAGCAAGGCGCCCAGCAGCAGGCCCAACCACAGGCCATCGCCGAGGCGCCAGGTGGTGGTGGTGGTCACGGCTTCGGGGCGCAGGCCGCGGGCAAGATCGCGGATCGCCGGGCCAAGGTCGGCGGCCGTCGTCGCGGTGCCGCCGCAGTCGCCGGCCAGGGCGCGCAGGGCGGCGAAATCAGCGGTGGGATCAGCGAATTCGCTGGCTGCTTGCGGGCGCACCAGCAGATCACGTTCTTCGTGCAGGCTGCCGGCGTCGACGGTGATGCGATACATGCCGCCGGCCAGATCAGCGAACAGGCCGCGCCAGCAATGCGCTCCGCTGGCTTGAAGTGAGACCGGTGCGCTGACGCCGTCGGCGTCGATGATCATCGCCCGGGGCATGTTGGCCGAGGCGATCAGCAGCTCGGCTGTGCCGCGCGCATCGATGCGTGGGGGATCGACGACCACGCGCAGGTCCGGGTCGACGCCGCGCGGCCGGCCGGCGATGCCCCAGCGCAAGGCCTGCAGCCAGAATGCGGTCTGCACCCGACCGCGTTCGAACGTGCGCCAGCGCCACGTTTCGGGCGTGCCCATCCACAAAACCCGGCCGACGCCGGCGGCACGCACCGCGATTGCGGGCAGCACGGTCGGCGATCCGCAGGTCGCTTCGACGAGCACCTCGGCATCGCTGGTGGCGCTGATTCCACCGGCGACCCAAGTGGGTGGTGGCAAAGCGGCCCACAGGCGCCGATCGAGCTCGGCTTCGCCGACCAAGCGACCGAGCGGATGCTGCAAGCCCGCCGGCGTCAGGGCCAATGTCGCTGGTCCTGATGCGGGTGTTCCACGATTGGCGCGCACCGGCAGCAAGTCTGCCAATGGGCCAAGCGGATAAGCTGCGGGCATGCCGCGGGGTCCGGCGACGACTACCAGAAAGCCACCGTCGCCGACGAAGGTCGCGAGCCGCGCCTGATCTTCCGGAGGCAGCTCGGCGGGAATCAGATCGCCCAGGATGACCGCGTCGGCAGCGAGCAGTGCGTCCGCGGGCAAAGCTGCGATCACGGCGCCGGGCCCTTGCAGGTAACGCCGTTCGACGACGCACAGCGGATCGGATTCGAGGGCCGCCACCAGGGCGCGGGTTTCCCAGCGCGGCAAGGCTTCGGCGACCAGCACGCGCAGCGGAGCATCCGTGACCCGCACCGGACACGGCAGCCAGGCGGCTGAATCGCCTGGGATCCCTGGAGAAACCGCAGGGCCCTTACGACGTTCGAGTCGTCCCGCGCACCGTCGCAGGCCGGCTTTTCCGGCTGGCACCCCGAGCCGCATAACCGCGATGGCAGGGCCATCATCGGGCACTGCCAGGCGCTGCATCTCGACCGCATCGAGGGTGACCACCACATCCCATCCGGGGTTGGCTGCTGCCGAGCGGCCGCGGCGGACACTGGCATTGAGGGGGATCGTGCCGCCTACGCGCACCACTGCCGGAGCATCGAGCGTGAGCAGCGCTGGTTCGTCAGGCGAGGCTTCGTCACCAACTGCCACGGTCAGCAGGCGCGCGCCCCGGGCGGCCAACGCACGCAACGCGGGGCGCGGATCGCCGCCTTGATTGCGACCATCGGAAATCAGCACCACCGCGCCCGGGGTCCGCCCTGCGGCCCAGCCTCGGGCAAGATCGCCCAGCGCGGCGAAATCCGTTCCGCCGGCACCGGGTTGCCAGGCGCTGTGCTGCCACACGTCAGGGGTCACTTGGCGCAGGCGTTCGTCCAGCGCCCAAGTGGTGAGCGCAGCGTTGCGTCCCAGTGCGGGCAGCACGACTTGCTCAGCCAACCGCGCCGCCAGCTGACCACGCGGTTGGCTGAGCAATGCATCGAGGGCGAGCACCCGCGCGCGCGCCGCGGGGTCATCTGCCGAACGCCAGCCAGCGATCAGCGCGGCGTCCCCCGCGGCCTGCTCGGTGGCCAGCCGAGGGACGACAAGCGCGATGGCCGCAGCGCAGACGGCAATCTGTTCGCGCAACGCGGGGGCTTCGGGATCTTCGGTAAACGTCGGCGGCGTCGCGGCGAAAATAACCAGGCGCTCGGCCAGCGCGGCGGCTTCGCGACAGGTGCGTTCAGCCTCGAGGTAGCCAGCGCCGGCGGTGGCGGCGGTGCGCAGGGCGGTGACGTGCGCGCGCAGCCGGGCAGCGGGCACGTTGCGCGACAGGGCGGCAGACAGATCAGCGCGCAGCGCGATCAGCGCGGCGCTCATCTGGCGCGGCCCGGCGCTGCGCACCTCCGGCGCAATGACGGCGAAGGCCTCGGCGAGATCGAGCAGACGATCAGCAGGCAGATGGCGGTCAGCATGGGCGAGCGAGCCCGAGACATCGACGACCACCGCGACCGGGGCCGGCTCAAGGCGGACGATTGCGCGACTGAGCGCGGGGTCGGTGAGCAGCAGGGCGAGCAGCACGGTCGCGAGGCCGCGCGAAATCAGCAGCAGCGGGCGCGGTGCCTGCAACCACCACACCACGGCCAGCGCCACGCCCGCGATGCCTGCGCCCACCCACCACGGCCAGGCGGTGGTCACCAAGGACCACGTCGAGGTCACGGTCTCGGCGGCGCTCATGGGGCGATCCGGCGAGGAGGTTGATCAAGCAACCGCGCGCACAGCAGCTCGACCAGCAGCAGCAACAGCGCCAGGGCGGCGCCCCACGGGGTCAGTTCATATTCGCGGATCGCGGTCCCGGCCCGGTTCTGGGCGAACGTCGCGGGAGAGCGCACGAGCTGCACGGTACAACCGGTGTCGACGATCTGGCGGCGCAGGCGCTCGACCGCTAGAGCACTGAGGTCGAGGCCGGCAGGCGCAGGGGCGACCGCATAGGTCACCGGCGGGCCGTCGTGCGCTGCCACCGGCGCTAGGCGCCACGCGCCGCATTGGGCCAGCGGGCCAGCCAACAGCGCCGGCGATGCATCCCATCCGCCCGGACGCAGGGTTGCGAGGGCGCCGCGTGGATCGGTGAGCACCGCGCGAAATGGATCAGCAGCTAGGCCCTGGCCCTGGCCCGCGCCCTGCCCGCTCGTCGGTAATGGACACGGCCAGATCAGCATGTCTCCGGGACTCAGATTACGCGGCGGTTGCACGGTGGCCGCTAGACTACCGATCAGACCCCGCATCAGCGGCACCCACAACGCGCGCCACGGCAGATCACTCCAGCGGTCATCGAGCGGAATCAGACACATCGCGGTCAGGCCCTGGCCGCGATGAGCAGAAAGCACCAGCGGCGAGCCGTCGTCGAGTTCCACCAGACTGTCCCAGTTTCCCGGCTGGACCGTCGCCACTTGGCGGATCTCGGCGGCCTGCCAGGCAGCGGAATCATCGGCGAATCCGGACAGCGCCGAGGGCAGCCCAGGAGCCGGACGCGGGTGTCGGATGCGTGATGTGCCGGCGGTTGCGGGCACCGTCATCAGGGCGGCGGCAAGCAGGCCGTCGCCGCCGCGGAACCACGCACGGTTGGCGAGCTCGGGCACGGTGCGCGGGCCGACGGTGAATAGCACCCCACCGCCATCGGCGATGAACCGTTCAAGCGCGGTGATTGCAGATGGCTCGAGCACGCCGACGTCGCCAACGACCACCGCGCGCACTTGGGCCAGCGTCTCAGCGGAAAGATTCGCGGCGGTGATGGCACGCGGTGCGAACGGCGCGCTGGGGTCGGCACCCTCAGCCGGGTCGAGCGCAGCGGCGACCAGCGCCAGTTCGCCGGGTTCGCTCTCGATCAAGGCCACCGGGACCCGCTCGGCGACCTCGATCGCCAGGGTGCGCTGATCGTCGAGTTCCAGCGGATCAGCCGCACCGATCAGGCGCGCTTCCAGCAGATGGCCGCCAGCTTCGCCAAACACTTGGCTGAAACCGACGACCTGGGCCATCAGGTGGTCGCCGAAGGGCGGAACCGGTTTCTCGTCGACCATCCGGCCGTCGATCGCCAGACGCAGCGCGAGCCCAGCCGGGAGCGCCGCTTCGCCGCTGCGCGTGAGCCGGACGCGCACCCCAACCGGCACCCCCGGCAACAGCAGTGGCTGATCGACCTCGATCGCGGTCACCGCCCAGTCAGTGGCGATCGTCTGCTCAGGCACGAGCAGCAGCACCCGCGGACGACGCCAGCCTGACCAGCGTCCCTGGGCCAGACGTTCGCGCAGGTCGCTCCACCGCGCGACATCGTCGAGCGCCGTCCCGGCGGTGCAGCCGGTGGCGAGGAGCACGAGTTCGGCGTCACGATTGCGGTGGCGGTCGAGCTGGCGCAGGCCCGCAGTGAACAGGCCTGGTACATCCGAAGCCGTGGCGGTGGGCCGCAGCGCGTGTAACTGGCGGTCGGCGGTGGCGACATCGTACAGCGGATCAGCGGCAGGTGCGTCGCGCTGCGAATTGGCGATCAGGCTGATTTCATCGCCTGCGGTCAGGGTCGCGAGATACGCGCTGCCCAGCGCGTTCTGGAGTTCGTTCACGGTGCGTTCGTCACTGCTGGCACTGCTTGAGCTGCTGACGCGCGCTCCAGCAGCGATTCCGTCATCGAGCAGCAGCACCGCCGCGACCCGCCCGCGACGTTCGGTGGTTTCCTCATTTGGAGCGAGCCATCGCGGCTGCGAGGCGGTCAAGGCGATCGCGATCAGCAGCAGCAGCCGCAGTCCGAGCAGCAGCAGATCCTGGAGCGTCAGCCGCGTGCCCCGGCGGGTCGCCACATCGCGGATCAGCAACATCGCCGGCCACGGCACCGCCAGCCACCTGGTGCGATGCAGCACGTGGAGAACCACCGGCACCGCGAGCAGTGCGAGCAAGCTCAAGCCCAGCGGTGCACCGAACGTGATCACGAAGGACCACCGTTCACGGATGAGGACAAAGACCCCGGTGGCGTCGCGCCCGCGGCGGTCCCCGCACCCCAGCCCGCCAGCACGCGGGCCAAGGCGGTGGTCAGGTCCTCATCGGTGCGCACCACCACCAGCCCGGCGCCGCAGGCGTGGCTGGCGGCCGACAGCGCCAGCGCATGGCGGGCGAAGGCCTCGCGGTACCACGTCCGGGCGCGATCCGCATCCAGCAGCAGCGGCCGCTCATTTTCCAATCCGATGCATTTCACCGTGCCGCTGAGCGGAAATTGTTCGACGTCGGGATGCAGCACGCGGATGATCCGGATCTCGTGCCGGCGATGGCGCAACACCCGCAGCGCGCGCTGCAGCGATTCGGGCTCATCGAGGCAATCGCTGATCAGCACGGTGAGGCTGCGCCGGGGGAGGAACGGCGCGAGCTGTTCGACTGCTTGGCCGAGGGCGGTCGGCCCGCCCGGCTCACGGGCGCCGCCGGGTTCGAGCGCGGTGAGTTGATCGAGCAGCCGTCCGACCGCGGGCAGGCCGCTCATCGCTGGCAGATGCAGGTGATTGCGTTCGCTCAGCAACGCCAAACCAACCGCGTCGCCCTGCCGCGCGAGGAGCACCGCCAGCGCGCCGGCCAGGGCGATGCTGCGCGCCGCGACCCCGGGATACTGGTGCGAGCCGCTGGCATCGACCAGCAGGGTCGCGCGCAGGCGGGTCTCTTCGTCATAGAGCCGCACGTCGAAGCGATCGGTGCGCGCATGCAGCAGCCAGTCGAGGTGACGCGGATCATCACCCGGCTGATACGGCCGATGGCCGGCGAATTCGACCGACAGGCCTCGGCGCAGACTGCGATGAGTGCCCGCGAGCAACGCCTCGACCGCTTGCCGGGCAGTGACCGAGATCCCGGCCAAGCGGTCGAGCACCGCGTGCAGCTCGCTGGCCAGCATCAGGGCGTCGCTACCGCCCGCAGCAGGCGCTCGATCAAGGCGTCAGAGGTCAGCCCGCGCGCCGCGGCGGCGAAGCCCGGCACCAGGCGATGGCGCAACGCTGGCGCCGCCAACGCATGGACATCGGCGATCGTCGCGTGGAATCGCCCATGCAGCAGCGCCCGCGCCTTGGCGCCTAGGATCAGCACCTGCCCGGCGCGCGGGCCAGCGCCCCATTGCAGCCATTCGCTGACCTCTGGCACGTTGGCGCCGGGACGCGTCGCCTGCACCAGGTCCACCGCCGCGGCGTAGACCTCATCGGCCACCGGCACTTGGCGCACCAGATCCTGCAGCTGCACCAGCTCACGCGCGGTGAACACCGGCGTGACTACCGGGTGGGCGGCGGTGGTGGTGCGTTTGAGGATTTCGATTTCCTCGGCGGCAGTCGGATAGCCGACGCGGATATGGAACAGGAAGCGATCGAGCTGGGCTTCGGGCAGTGGGTAAGTGCCTTCTTGTTCGATCGGATTCTGGGTCGCTAAAACGAAGAACGGATCGGGTAGCTCATAAGTCCGACCGCGGATCGTCACCCGCCGTTCCTGCATCGCCTCGAGCAGCGCGGCCTGGGTCTTCGGCGGCGTGCGGTTGATCTCATCGGCGAGGACCAGCGACGCGAACAGCGGCCCGGGCAGGAACTCGAATTGCCGCCGACCGGTCTGCGGATCCTCTTGCAGGATGTCGGTGCCGGTGATGTCGGCGGGCATCAAGTCGGGGGTGAACTGGATGCGCGCAAACGTCAGGTCGAGCACCCGCGCGAGCGTTTGCACGATCACCGTCTTGGCCAACCCGGGCACGCCTTCGATCAGCACATGGCCGCGGCATAGCACCGCGATCAACAGTTGTTCGAGCACCGCATCCTGGCCGACGATCACCCGATGGATCTCGTCGAGCAGGCGGACGCGGATGCCGGCCAGGCGCGCCGCCAGCGCGCTTTCGGCCTCATTGGTCGGAACGGTCTGCATGCTGCCGAGGATCGAACCTCAGCGATGAAGGGAAGGCGCATCGTGCGCCACTGACACGGTTAGGTCCCGGGCCGCCAGAGCACTTTGTCGACCAGGAAGGTATCCAGGGCCGCGAACGCGCCTTCGCGACCCTGACCGCTGCCTTTGACGCCGCCATAGGGCAGTCGGTCATCGCGCTTGGTCGGCACATCGTTGATCACCAGGGTGCCGACGTGCAGCCGGGCGAAGGCGGCGTTGATCACCGCTTCATCGGTGGTGAACAACCCGGCATTCAGGCCGAAGGGTGTATCGTCGACCAGCGTCAGAGCCTGATCGATGGTGGTGTAGGGCAGCAGATAGGCGATCGGGGCGAAGACTTCGCGGTTGCGCACGGCGGGGTCGGCAGCGGGCAACCCGTCGATCAAGGTCGGCGCCAACGTCCGCCCGGTGAAGGTTCCCCCGGTGAGGATCCGGCCGCCGCGAGCGACCACGCCGGCCAGCTCAGCAGTGACCCGGGCGACTGCCGCATCGTCGATCAACGGTCCGCAGACGGTCGTCTCGGCCCACGGATCGCCGGTCGGCATCGCCGCAAACGCGGCGATCAAGGCGCTGCGCCAGTGCGGATCCGCGGCGGGAATCAGGATGCGCTGCACGCTGATGCAGATCTGGCCGGCGTTGGCGCAAGCGCCCCACGCGACGCGCTGCGCGACTTCTTGCCGCGCAACTTCCTGCCTTTCAGAAGTGGCATGGTCCAGCGCCGCACCCGCCTGGTGGATGATCACCGCCGCATTGCCGCCGAGTTCGAGCACCACCCGCGCCTGCCGGGCGTGCTGCTGCAGCGCGCGGCCAACCGTCGCCGAGCCGGTGAATGAGAGCACGCCTAAGCGCTCGTCGGCGGCCATCGTTGCGACCTCGGCGTCGCTGATCAGGGCGAGCTGGACCAACGCGGCTTCGCCCCCGGCATGGTGCAAGTGAGCGAGCGCGGCTTCGGCGACGCCGGCGGCCTTGGGGCTGGGCTTCCAGATCACCGGGCAGCCGGCCAGCAGGGCGGGGGCGATTTTGTGCAGGGCGAGCGACAGCGGGAAATTGAACGGCGTGATCGCGAGCACCGGGCCGCACGGCAGGCGATGCCATTCAGCGCTGCCGCCTTCGCCTAGTTCAAGCGGGCGCGGCGCCAGCCGCGGCAACTCGGCGGCGGTCGCATGCAGCAGCGCGACGCTGCGCTCGACTTCGTGACGCGCCAGGCGCAGCGGCTTGCCGGTGGCCCCGGTGATGATCCGGGCCAGGGATTCGTGATCGCGATGAAGCCGCTCGGCCCAGCGCGTGAGCAAACCGGCGCGTTCGCCCGCGGGCAGGAAGTCCACGTGGGCTGCCGCGACCGCGAGCCGGTCGCTCATAGCGACTCGCCCTTCATCGCCGAGCGCGGCGGCAGGATGAAAGCTCCGGGATTGGTCACCAACCTGGCGAGCAGCCGGCGGAGCAATTGGTTCTGATCCGCTTGCGGGATTTCCAATGCGCGCAGGGCCAGCCACAAGCTCAGGGCGAAGCTCACTCCGAGATTGAGCACGAACATCACCGCGATTCCCGCCGCCGCGTTGAGGAACCAGCCGCCCGACCACCAGCCGGCGCCGAGGCTGCCGCAGGCCATCATCAGCGACCCGGTCGACAGCGTGACGTGGCGCACGTCCAGCGGCAGACCGAAGAACGTGGCGACCGAAGGGATCATCCCCAGCATCAGGCCGAGTGAGATGTTGGTGCCCCAGGCGGCGACGTTGCGGCGCCACGGTTCAGCAAAGCGCACACCCCACGAGCTGTCGGCCAAGCCCTGCGGCAGGCGGTGGAACGCGCTCCAATTGTCGATCCACCCGCCGATCACCGAGGACAGCCACAGGATCACGCCGGTAAACGCGGCGAAGAATACCGTGCCGCTGGTCAGCGGGCCGAACGAATCGTACATCTTCTGGGCGCGTTCGGGCTCGATGAAGGTATGGCCAAACATCAGCTGCCAAAGATTGCTGAACGCCAAGGCGCCGGCCCCGACGGCCAGGACATTGCCAGCAGCGGCAGCCAGCTGCGAATGGGTGATCCGGGCGATGCGATCGACGATCAGTTCGATGCGATCACTGCCTGAGCTGTGACGCATGATCGTGGCGAGGGTCGCCGCGGTCATCGCCGGCTGTTTGGTCGCGAGCACCAGATGGCAGTGATGCAGGATCAGGAATGAAATCGCGTAGTTGAATCCATAGGCCAGCCCATGAAGGAACTCTGCCATATGCCAGCCGGACATGGTGATCTTGACCACCGCGGTGCCGACGGTCAGCACGCCACCACCGATCGCAGCCAGCAGCAGATGCCGATATTCGTTTCGATCCCGTGCAATGTAATGCTCACCGGTTTCGCTCGAACGTTCGACGATGCGACGATAGAGCAGGCGCAGATTGGTCCCGGTGTGGGCGCGCAGGCTGCGCTGCTCGTGCGCATGATGCACCAGACTGGCGAGCAGCCGATGGATCAGCGCCGAACGCGCCAGGCCCTCTGGAGTCGTCACGATGCGGCCCATCAGATCGAGCCTGGACAGGCAGCGATCGAGCACGTCCAAGCCAAAGACGATGTCGACCGACACGCCTTCGCCGCCGATCTGGCGATGGATCTCAGCCATCTCGGCACGACAGCCGGCAATCGCGGCGAGCCACGCCTCGGTGATCTCGGGCATGGTATCAGGAGTGGCGCAGAGCAGCCGTTCAGCGATCGCGGGCAAGCGCGCAAATGGTGACGCGCTGACTGGGCCGCTGTGCGAGCGTGAGCGCAGCTTGGGCGCCAAGCCCTGGGCCGCGACCCGTGCGCACAGCAGGCGCACGGCATTCTCGAACGATTCGCTCACCGAAGACCAGGCCGGGCTGCCCGGTCCCGGCAACGTGGTCTCTGAGAAACGGTGGAACAACTCGGGCGGCCAGGAGGCGAAGCGGGTGACCTGGCTGCCGCGGCGGAAGCAGCGGCGGATGAACTGGTCGAGATTTCGCGGCTCACGCGGCTCGGGCAGGATCTTGCCCCACAGCCGTTCACTGCCTTCGGCAAGAAAGCCGCGATCGGAAGGCATCCCGGTTTCAGCAAGCAGATCGGTGGCATCGCACTCGACGAACATCGCGCCGACCGCGGTGCGCATCTCTTCGCGCAGCGGGGCGCAGACCGACAGGGTATGCAGCAGCAGGCGCAGTCGGGCGGTGTCGGCGGCGGCCAGTTCGGTGCCGCTTGGAGTAGTGCTTCCGAGCGCAGCATCGCCGCCAGCAGCGGATTGCGCCGGCAGGGTGCGGGTGCCGAAGCGGGTCCACTCCTGCAAGGCGATCCACGCCGTGAGCCGGGCGCTCAAGCCCTCGGCGGTGGTCAGGGCGGTGATCAGCCCCACCAGTTCTGGAAGCAGCGGGTCATCACGTTGCGACTGGTGCAGCGCGGCACGGACATCTTCAAGCATACGCCGCATGCTGTGGCCTGCGTCGCGGATGCTATCGCCTGCATGCCCGGCTTGATGCAGGGCGCCGCCTCCACGCTTCGCTGGCGGCGGCGGGGAATATGTTCACCGCTATGCGTGGTCCGGTCGCTCCTTTTTCCCGTGCCGATCTTCCTAGTCCGGTGCCGCCGCATCCGGCGGATTCGCTGCTGACCCCGGAAAGAGCGCGGAAATACCGCCAGGTGCTGACCCGCCGCTGTCAGCGATTGGTCGTCGTGGTCGAAAACTGCACCGATCCGCACAATGCGACCGCGATCGTGCGCACCTGCGATGCGTTCGGCCTGTCGCGGGTGTTCGTCACGACCAGCAAAACCAGCTTCAAGATCAATCCCAAGATCAGTCAGGGCAGCCATTATTACGTCGACATGGTGGTCCATCCCGACATCACCTCGGCCTACGCTCAGCTGCGCGCCGAAGGCTATCGCATCCTGGTCACCGATCTGACCGCCGATGCGGTGATCGGTCCTGATGCGTTGCGTCCGCTGCTCGCGGCGCAACCACTGGCACTGGTGTTCGGCAACGAAAGCGACGGCGTCAGCCCCGAAGCCAGCGCCCAGGCCGATGGCTGCTTCCTCATCCCGATGGTCGGTTTTCCGCAGAGCCTGAATCTTTCCGTGTCGGTGGCGACCACCGTCTACACTTTGCGCGGCGAGGCCTTGGCCGCGAATCACCCCGGTGATCTCAGCGCGGCGCAGCAGATCGCGTTGTACGACACGTGGCTGCGCCGGCACAAAGGCGACTTCGTCGATCAGGTCGCGGCGATGGAGGTCGATCGCAAAGGCCTCGCGGTCGAAGTCTTCACTGGCTGAACATTCAGTCAGCCTGCCGCTTCAATCAGGTAGACGCTTACGTCCGCGCGCCACCGGCACCGCGGTCAGCGGATCATCCGGCCAACTGTGTTTGGGATACCGGCCGCGCAGATCCTTGCGCACGTTGGGATAGGTGTTCGCCCAAAAGCTCGCGAGGTCGCGGGTGATCTGCTCGCAACGATAATTCGGGCCGAGCAGATGCAGCAGCACGCCGACTCGACCGCTGGCGATGGTCGGCGTCGTCGGCTGGCCGAATAATTCCTGCAGGCGCACCGCGAGCACCGGCGGCTGAGCCAGCGTGGCATCGTGGTACGCTAGGCGGATCGCATTGCCGGTCGGCACCACCACGTGGGTCGGCGCCCACTCGTCGAGCTGCCGCGTCTGCTGCCAGGTCAGGCCCGCCTGCAACGCCGCGAGTTTCGGTTTGGCGACGACCTCAGCCCGCGAACGGCACCCGCTGCACAGATCCGCGATCACAGCCGCAGCGTTCGGCTCAGGCGGCAAATCGAGATCCGGTGCGACCAACCGCAGCCAGCGATAGCGCGCCAGCCACGCGGCAGCTTCTTCATCAGCTGCCAGCACAGCATCGGCTTCGGGACTTAGGCGGGCCGCGAGAAATGCTGCCACAGGCACCGGATCAGGTTGGGTGTCGCGCGCCATGCGGATCGCCAAATCGCGGTAATACCAGCCGATCTGGCCAGTGACCTGCTGTTTCTGATCATCCCACGTCAAGCGTTCGCGGCGTTGGATGCTGCCGGGGAAAACCGCTTCGATATCAGCCTCGGTGATTTCAGCAGCTTGACGGACGACGGTCGAGGCGCGCATGCCTTGGCCAAGTCCCTGGCAGGCGACCGCGAGAAAAAGTTCAGGTCGCGGATGACCGCTGCGCGCCGCGACCGCGCTGGTCGCCTCCAGTTCAACCGCGACGCCACCGATCATCATGCCGCGATTGGCGTCGGGCGCCGCGCGTTTGACCACCCGATCGGGATAGGCTGCGAGCAGCAGACGTGGCACCAGATCGACCGCAGGCGACTCAGCTGCGATTCGGACTGGGGCGCCAGGTGATACGCCAGCGGAAAAAAGCCGCACGCTGGCCAGCAGATCGTCGCGCACCTGCGCACATTCGCGCGCCGCCTGCGGCTCGATCCCGCGTTGGCGCAGGCCGGGATGGAATCCTTCACGTTCGGCAATTGCCAGCAGGTCGATGCGGTCGAGCACATCGGCCACCGCCGGTGCGACCGCTGAAGAAGCTGATGAACCATCACGCGATGACGAGCGTTGCTGGCTGCGCACATCGCGTTCGCCGGTGAGCGCCGCTACGCTCGCGCCGAGACGCGCTTCACCGGCGGCGGTGGCGTCGATCAGCAACCGGCCCACCCGCGGATGCACCGGCAATTCCGCCAACCGCGCGCCAAGGGCCGTCAGCGCGCCGAAGGGCGCGGTGGTCGCGCCGAGCATCGCCAGGAGTTCTTCGGCGGCGGTCAGACGCTCGCTGATCGGCTGCTCGAACCACGGAAAAATCCGTGCGTCGGCGTATTCCATGCGGCGCAGCAGCAGCAGCGTGCCCGCCAGATCGACGCGGTGCAGTTCGGGATCGGTGGCTTGCGGCCGCCGGGCATCGGTCAGCGGCGTCGACAGGCGGATGCACCGCCCCGGCGCCGTCCGCCCGGCGCGACCGGCGCGCTGATCGAGCGAAAATCGCGACACCGGTTCAAGTCGCAGCTCATCTAACCCGGTCGCCGGATTGTGACGCTGGACGCGCGCGGTGCCGGTATCGATCACTGTGCGCACCCCGGGAATCGTCACCGAGGTTTCCGCGACGTTGGTTGCGAGCACGATTTTCGGCTGGGTCGACGGCAGCAGGGCGCGGTCTTGTACGTCTGCCGGCAGTGAGCCATGCAGCGGGCAGATCTCGCGCTCGATGCCGCATGCCTGCAGCGCCCGCTCGCACGCCCGGATCTCGCCCATGCCGGGCAAGAACACCAGCACGTCACCGCAATCAGGATCGCGCACCGCGTCGCTGACCGCCCGCGCCACCGCGTCAGCGACGCGCACGTCGGGCAGCTCCTGACGCAGGCTGACGGTCACCGGATAGGTCCGCCCCGGCGCGTCGATGACCGGACAATCGCCGAGAAATGCCGCCACCGGCGCGGCGTCGATGGTCGCCGACATCACCACCAGCTTGAGATCCTCGCGCACCGTGCGCTGCAATTCACGGAGGTAGCTGATCGCCAGATCGGTGTGCAGCGAGCGCTCGTGAAATTCATCGAGGATCACCACGCTGATCCCGTCGAGATACGGATCGGTGCTGAATTGACGGGTCAGGCTGCCTTCGGTCATCACCCATAATCGCGTCTTCGCTCCGCCGACGTGATCGAAGCGCACGCGGTAGCCCACTTCTTGTCCAAGCTGCCAACCTTGCTCCTGAGCCATGCGCCGGGCCAGCGATTTCGCCGCGATCCGCCGGGGTTGCAGGAGATAGACCTGCCCGGCGGCGGCACGCATCAGGCATGGCGGCACGCGGGTCGACTTGCCTGATCCCGGCGGAGCAGTGACCACGCATGCCGGCCCGGCAGCGAGCGCGGCGGTGATCTGGACAAGGGCGTCATCGATGGGCAGGGGGATCATCAGCAGGCACGGTTTCTGAAGAGGCTTGAGCATGCGTGCCCAGCCTCACGCGCATGCGCTAACCTCTTTTCGAATTTCTTTGAGCGACCACCCGCGTCTTGCACCACGCCTGTTTCACGAAACTTTTCCGCCATGCGCTATGCGACGGATGATCTGCGGGTTGATGGTTTGCGGCCGCTGTTGCCGCCAGCGATCCTGATGGAGGAGATCCCCCTGACTGATCAGGCCTCGGCGACTGTCGCGTTGGGCCGGACCGCAGTGGCGGCGGCGCTCAACGGCAGCAATGACCGGTTGATCGTGGTCATCGGTCCGTGCTCGATCCATGACATCGCGGCCGGTGAGGAATATGCCCGCCGCCTGGCGCGTGAGGCACAACGCCTGGCGAGCGATCTGCTGATCGTGATGCGGGTGTATTTCGAAAAGCCGCGCACCACCGTCGGCTGGAAAGGGCTGATCAACGATCCGCAGCTCGATGGCTCGTTCCGGGTCAACGACGGTCTGCGCCTGGGACGGCGATTCCTACGCACGGTGGCAGAACTCGGCCTGCCCGTCGGCTGCGAATTCCTCGATTTGATTTCGCCGCAATTCATCGCCGATCTGGTGAGTTGGGGCGCGATCGGCGCGCGCACCACCGAAAGCCAATGCCATCGCGAATTGGCCTCTGGCCTGTCGATGCCGGTCGGTTTCAAGAATGGCACCGATGGCAATCTGCAGATTGCGATCGACGCCTGCAACGCCGCCAGCCATCACCATCATTTCCTGTCGGTGACCAAGGAAGGCGTGGCGGCGATCGTCTCGACTCGGGGCAATCCTGATTGCCATGTGATTTTGCGCGGTGCCAATTCGGGGCCGAATTATGATGCGCCACACATCGCCGCCGCGATCGCCGCGCTGACCAAGGCCGGCCTGCCGCAACGGTTGATGGTCGATTGCAGCCATGGCAATTCGGCAAAGGACTTCGCGCGCCAGCCGCTGGTCGCGGCGGACCTCGCCGAGCAGATCGCCGGGGGCAATCGCGCCCTCAGCGGGGTAATGATCGAAAGTCATCTGGTCAGCGGCCGGCAGAATCTGCCGCCGAAGCCGCATGCCGCGAATCCGCTGACGTATGGCCAGAGCGTGACCGATGCCTGCCTGGGGTGGGATGACACCGTGCCGGTGCTGGAGGGCCTTGCGCGGGCAGTGGCCACGCGGCGTCAGCGCGGACGGTGACATCGAACATGGGCGAGCCGCCCATGCCACACATGCGGCGGTGGTTATGCGGGAAATGAAACGGCCCATGGAATGTTGAAATCCGGCTTGATGCCTGCCACCTGCCGCATGCACGGTGCAAGATAGACTTCCTAAGATGCATCCATCCAAGCCGAGGTAACGTTTCATCTATGCGTGCATTTTCCGCTCTGCTGCTGGCCGTGGTTTTTTTCGTTCAGGTGCAGGCTGCTGAGCTTTCGGCTCCGCAGTCTGACAAACTGGACGCACTGCCGGTGCTGCATCAGGGCCGGATAAAACCCTTCGCGGTCGCCGCCGATGAGATGCTGTTGACCGTGGCGTTCACCGCGCGTTTGGCCAAGGACCAGAGTCCGACCGAATTAGCGCAGGCGATCATGGCTGACCCGTCGGCGTGGGCCGACCGGCCGCTGGTCTACGTGCCGTGGTTGCCGTTGCGCAAGGATCTGGCGCTACCGGAAGCTGAACAGCGCGCCTCGCTGCATCAGGTCGAGTCCCTGCGCGCACGGTTGGAGGGGGCCGTCGCCAAGCGGCAACGGATCGATCAAACCGGCATCATCGAGCCGTGGAGCGCCGACGAGGCGGCCTTGGTGACGTTGGCCAATCGCTACGGCGAAGCGTTGGAAATGGTCGGCGGTCGCAGTCTGCGACTGACTCCCTTGGCGATCAGCGATGACGAACGCCGGTGGTTGCTGACCGTCGTGGCGCCGCGGCTTTTATTGGCGAGCCAGTCGCCGCAGAACAACTCGATCGAGCGTCCGTGGCAGACTCAATTACGCGAGCTGGTGGCGACTCAACCGGATCAGGCCGCACGCCTCAAAGACGCCGATATCTGGCTGACCTGGGAGGATCTGGTGCGCAGTCCGGATCCGCTGCTGCGTGAAGCGCCGGCTGGCTTGGCTGCGGTGATGCGCGCGCCGTTGAATGCCGACAGCTTGCGCATCCGCGGGCTGGCGCGTGACGCCGATCTTGGCCGGCATGCGTATCCGTCGGCGGGACTCATCTCCGCAGAGTTGATCTACATCCGGGCGCGACCCTTCACCATCGCCTGGATCGGGTTTCTCGCTGGCGGACTGGCAGTCGCTTTTGGTTTGGGCGGCGCAGGTGGCTTAGGCGGCACGGGTGGTTTAGGCGGCAGCCAGGCCACTCATGCTCGCCGCTGGTGGCGTCGCATCGGTCTGGCACTGACCACCATCGCGATCATCGCGACGGTCGCGGGCCTGGCGGTGCGCACCGTGATCACTGGCCTGGGTGCGGTGACGAATCTCTATGAGACGCTGATCTATGTCGGCCTGATCGTGGCGATCCTCGGCCTGTTCTTCACCCGTCTCAGCGGCAAGGGCATCTACGCCGTGGCCGGCGGCATCGGTGCCGCGCTGTGTGCGATGATCGGTGAAGCGATGCCGCCCGATCTCGGGCAGCACATCGGTCAACTGCAGCCGGTGCTGCGCTCGAAATTCTGGTTGTGGATCCATGTCAAAACCGTGGTCGGTGCTTATGCGCCTTTAGTCTTGGCCCTGGTCCTTGGCAATGTCGTCATGTGGCAGGCCTGGCGGCAGAAACGGGCGGTGAGCGTCGACGAAAGCCGCAGCCTGTATCGCTGCCTGCAGTGGGGCACGGTGCTGATGGCCGCGGGCACGTTGCTCGGCGCGGTGTGGGCCGATCAGGCCTGGGGCCGCTTCTGGGGCTGGGATCCGAAAGAGGTCGGCGCGCTGCTGATCGTGCTGACCTATCTCATCCCGCTGCACCTGCGCTACGTCGGGGTGGTCGGGCCGACTGGGCTCGCGGCGTGGTCGGTGCTCGGCTTCCTGTCAGTGGTGTGGAGCTGGTACGGAGTGAATTTCATCCTCGGTGCCGGCCTGCACGCGTACGCGTTCGGCAACGGCGGACAGGCGATCGTGCTGCCGTTGGCGGCGGCGCAGACCATCCTCACCATCTGGCAGTTGATCGCGATCCGGCGCGCGGGCCGCGTGGTGACCACAACGGCTCCAGCGATTTAGCCTGCCTCACATTAATTTTTTTTCATAACCACGATTCCACCAAACCATGACTACACCCGCACCTGAAAATCCCATCCGTCCAGGCGCCGTCTGGCAGCCCATCGTGCGCGGTTACGAGGACGTGCTCTACACCCACACCGAGCGCCCGGCCGGCAAGATCGCCAAGCTGACGATCAATCGCCCCGAGGTGCACAACGCGTTCACGCCGAAGACCGTGCAAGAGCTGCGTGACGCGTTGCAGCATGCGCGAGATGACCTCGAAGTCGGCGCGATCATCCTTACCGGCCAGGGGCCAAAGGCCTTCTGCTCGGGCGGCGACCAGCGCGTGCGCGGCCACGGCGGCTATGTCGGCGGACAACAGGGCGATGTCGTACCGCGACTCAATGTGCTCGATTTCCAACGCGAAATCCGCACCTGTCCCAAACCGGTGGTGGCGATGGTCGCGGGGTGGGCGATCGGCGGCGGGCAGGTGCTGCACTTGGTGTGCGACCTGTCGATCGCCGCTGACAACGCCCGCTTCGGCCAGACCGGGCCCAAGGTCGGCTCATTCGACGGCGGTTATGGCGCAAGCTACCTCGCTCGCTGCATCGGCCAAAAACGCGCGCGCGAATTCTGGTTCACCTGCCGCCAGTACGACGCGCAGCGGGCCTATGAAATGGGCTTGGTCAACGACGTCGTGCCGCTCGCCGAACTCGAAGAGAAGACCATCGCCCTGTGCGATGAGATGCTCGTCCACTCGCCGCTCGCCCTGCGCTGCTTGAAGTCCGCCTTCAACGCCGACTGCGACGGGCAAGCCGGATTGCAGGAACTCGCCGGCAACGCCACCCTGCTCTATTATATGAGCGAAGAAGGCAGCGAAGGCCACCGCGCCTACCTCGAAAAACGCAAACCGGATTTCACCAAATTTCCACGCTTGCCGTGATGGGTAGAAAGCACGCGTGCCGGGCAATCACGGTGTAACATTTTGCCGCCACCGGCAATGTACTGCTGCATGGCCACTCCGCCGCCCGAAGAACTGCACTTCACCTTGCTGTGGACGCACGCCCAGCCGGCGGTGGCGGGGTACATTCACAGCTTGATGCGTGATCATATCGCCGCCGATGACTTGGTGCAGGAAGTGGCAATTGCGGCATTTCGCAGTTTCGCCTCGTGGCAGCCCTGTGGCACCTTCACCAGTTGGACCTTGGGCATTGCGCGCAATCTAGTGCGAATGCGGTGGCGCACGCTGAGCCGTCAGCGTCAGGTTCTATCTGATCCGCTGCTGCTCGACGCTCTGGCGGCGATCAACGGCAGTCTGGATGACGATCTTGAGGCCGAGCGTGTGGCCCTGGCGTGCTGCCTCGAAGCCGTGAAGGGCCGGGCGTGGGACCTGGTCCGGCTTCATTATTACGAGGGCCTCGCCCCGGCCGAAATCGGAAGTCAGTTGTCGCTCGCCGTCGGGACGGTGCGGGTGCAATTACATCGCATCCGGGCGGTGCTGCGCGCATGCATCGAACGTCGTTTGGCCGGCGGAAATTCCCATGGATGAATCGGCCATGGCGATGATCGATGCCTATCTGGATGGAGATCTCGATGCGGCGGGTATCGCTCGGTTTGAGGCGTGGCTGCTTGCAGACCGGCAACACCAAGTGGCCTTTGCGCGTGCGGCGAGGATTGACGCCAGTCTCCGGGTGGCGGTGGCCGCACGTCAGGCCCGCCATCTGCCGGAGCTGAATCCCGTGGCGCCCAAACAGCCTGCACGGCGGCCTAGAATTCGTCGTTCGAGCGCGCGTGCGGTGGGCCGCAGCTGGCTACGGTATGCCGCTGGGTGGATGGCTGCGGCGGCAATGGTGATGGTCGCGTGTGGGGTGGGCTGGATGTATCGCCCGGCGCACGAATCAGAGCCCGTGGCGACGGCTCCGGTCATCACGGTGTCGCCAACGGTGGCCGTCACCTCACCGCATCATGGCCAGCTCATGCGCATGCCCGCTGGCACTCAGTGCACAGGTCCGTGCGAACTGACATTTGATGATGGCTCGCGGGTGCAGGTGGATGACGCCGGACGTCTGCGTATCGATCAGCTTATTTATGGCACCGGCGTGACCCTGCTTGCCGGACAGCTGACGGCGAACATCGCTCATCAGCCGGCAGGGACGTCGTTCACCGTCGCGACCGCCCACCTGACCGTGGCGGTGGTGGGTACTCAATTCGAGGTCGCGACCGATCGATCCGCCACGTCGGTGGCCGTAGGCGCAGGGCGCGTGCGGGTGACCGACACGCACGGCGCCGAACGCTTGGTGAGTGTCGGAGAGCGCGCCTGGGCAGGCGCGGCCGGCCTTGCCGGGCGGGTGCTCTCGGTGACGCCGGAAACTGCGATGACTCAGGCGGCTCCAGGCCCAAACACTTTCGCAACCCTGACTGCCGCTGCCGCCGCAGCACGTCCAGGTGATCTCATTTTGCTGCTTCCAGGCCGGCATATCGGACCCTTGAATGGCAACCTCCATAGTTTCGTCAATTGTCGTGGGACAGCGAACCAATGGATCACGATTGCTGGATCTCCGGGGAAGAGCTCGGTGCTGGTGAGTGGGGCGTGGGACGGGGTGCGTTGCGATGATGCGGCGTATCTGCGGATAACCGGGCTGGCCATCATCAGCGATCCGGCGATGGCCGACGACCTTGCTGGCAATGGCATTCATCTGATGCGATGTCACCACGTGACGATCGATGATTGCGAGTTAACCGCGCTTGGTGGCGACGGTTTGAATACCTCGCGCAGCGATCATCTGCGAATCCTCAGTAACCGCATCAGCGGTTGCGGCTTTCGTTCGGTATGGAGCCAAGGGGGCATCGCCATCTGTTCCTCATTGGCCGTCGATACCGCTGCAGGCCCCCATATCGAAGTGATCGGTAATCGGATCTCTGGCAGTCGGATCCATTTTCCGAACAAGAACACCGGATCCTGGGAAGGGAGCAACGGGATCGGGTTCTATAATCAACTCCCGCACGATGACGGCCCTGAATATCCCGGTTACAGCCCTCTCATGATCGCCAAGAGCAATCTGTGTTATGACAATGACGGCGCCGGAATCGCACTCTATCGTGTCGACCACGCGCTGATCACGGACAACCTCCTTCATTACAATGGCGCGGGCAAAGGCGGCACCTGCGAGCTCGGATTGTTCAGCGTCAGCGACGTGACGGTTTCCCGGACGCTCATCGTGCCGCGTCCGGGCATCACGTCCGTGATCACCAGCCCGCTGCTTTCCCCATT
>JANYGY010000171.1 GCA_025362255.1 Planctomycetales bacterium | reverse complement strand
CTGCGACAGAGGCAACTGCGACAGAGGCGGCTGGGCCGCCGGAGGCGAGTCGACCGCCGAGAGCGATGGGGAAAGCAGCGCGCCAACGATGGCAGTCAGGGTGAAAGTCCGCGACAACAACAAGCACAGGTGAGGGTACATCAGCGGGTCTCCAAGCGGGGACGAAGCGCCCGGGAATACGTGAACGTCGCGCTCCAGATCACCCCGCTGAGCTGACCACCCGGGGTCAGGACCAGCGTCGTCAGCGGTTCGCGCTGCACCCGCTCGCGGTATTCAGCGCCCTGTAAATTCGCCGGCGCAGTCAGCGCAACGCGCACGCCGTCGTTGCCCGGGGCGGGCAGGGATTCGCGAATGGTGACCGGATCATGAGCGCTGGCAGCGGCCTCCAGCGTGCAGGTGGTGCTGACCGTCAGCGTTCGCGACAGAAGGTTGTCCTCGGTCGTCGTCACCGACTCGCGACGGATGCGGTAGCGCTCGTCGGCGCCCAATCCCAGGTGCAGCGGGTCGCCGGGCGCGATCAGCGGCAAGGTGCTGCTGCCAATGGCCCGGCCATCGGCGACCACCACCAACGGCCCCGACGGCAACGCCCCCGGCCACGGATTAGGCGTATCCAACACCCGCCACACCGTCGGATCGAGCGCCGGCACGGCTTCCAGATGCACCGCGTTGTTCAGCCGCATCCGCCGCAACTCGACGGTTTGCCGACCAGTGTTCAGGTGGACCGCCGCAGCGGCAGTGATGCGGATGGGCCAGGGGATTTCGGCAGGCTGATTGGAATCTATCCCCGACTTTGTGACTTGCGCATAACGATAATAAATTTCGATGGTCGACAGGCAGAACAACGAGCCGGTCAGCCGGCCCAGCGGATAGGGCGTGATCCACAATCCATCTGCGTCATGACTCTCTCTCAACATCGATTGAACTCCGCTTTGAATGATCGGCCAGACCTTGCCGCCTTGTTGAAATGCCGCGGTTGCGGCCAAATCGAGCAATTCGCAACGTCCGGTGGCCAACCAGCGCGGCGCCGCGGCTGCCCATCGCCGCGCTTCATCAACCGACATATCAGGTTTCCGACCCGTATAGATCATGACCATCAATTGGGCGAGCCGCTCTTCGTCGGCGTCCGGCCCGCTGACCTGAAAATGATCGAGGCTGTCGCCGATATCGAAACCCGCGGCGTGAGCAGACGTATAGGCGCGCAACACGATCACCCCGACTTCAGGGCCGGCTAGCGCGCCATCGCGGGCGCACCAGGTGGGCAACTCAACTGGCGCGCGAGCGCGCAATTGGCTGAGAAATCCTTTAGTCGGAGCCTTGATTTCAGGATCGCCCGTCGTCGCGGAAGCTTCAGCGAGCGCGAAGGTCACGAGGCCTAAAGCCGGCAGATCAAGCGCTTGAGGATCCTGGCGCGTCAACCACGCGATCGCTTTTTTCACCGTCGGACGGTAGCGGTTGGGGATGCGATGATCATATCCCGCACCAAGGAAGCCGATCACCGCCATCGCCGTGGTCGCCACCGTGTGGGTGCCGTTTTCCCATGATCCGTCGGTTAACTGATCCTTGCGCAACGTGTCGAGGCTCATTTCGGTGGCGCTGATCGACCCTTCTGACCCAATCACCCCATGTTTGCCGCCGGCCGCCAATGGATCCGCGGGCCGTTCGATCGCCATCGATTCACCGAGTCCATACAACGGGATCCGGGGCTCGGGCAGCAGGACTGGCGGTGGGGTGCCGAATGAACTGACGGTCAGCGCCACCGGGTCCGTGGTGGGCGTCTGCGCGAGGTCGATCTCGGCCAAGTGCACCAGCTGAGCGCCCTGCGCATCCAGTTCGATCCGCCACGTCGAACGCCAGGTGGCGCCGCTGATGCGGTAGCGCACCAGCAGCGGAGCGGCACTGGCGTCGGTCAGCTCCAACTGCGGTCCGCTGACCGTCGCGGGGACGATTCCCTGGCCGAGGAGCACGCGTGCGCTGGCCGCGTCATCCGCGGCTTTCTGCGCCGCGACTGCCGCTTGCTGCGCGTTGCTCGCGGCGAAGGCGAGTTGAGCGCCCAGTTCCTTTGGTCCGAAAAGCGCATTGAGACCAATGAGCTTTTGTTGGCCCGCGATCTCGGTTGGGGAATTCGCGATCGGGGCAGTGAGCAAGGCCGCCAATTCCGCGCGTTTGTCCGCCATCTGCCCTGACCGCTGGGCCGCCGCGAGCGCCGCCTGCGCCGCTGCGTTGAGCGGGATGATCGGCGCGATCACCGGTGCCGGCACCAGTCGCCACGCGGGTTCGCGATCGTCGGCGCCGCTGACCAGCACTTGGCCAGCGGTCAGGCCCACCGGCAGGCCGCTGATCAGGCGGTCGCCCGGCGGCAGGGTGCCCCGGCATTCGATCAGCAAGCCATCGGGCAGCACGGTGACTGCGGTCACGGGCAGTTCAGCTGCGGCCAGTCCGATCGGCATCGTGGAGGACAGGAAAAGAGCGATCACCAGCGGCACGAGAGGACGATCCATGGTGCATGTTGAACGGCCGACCGCACCGCTGCGCAGGGAGCAACGGGCGAGTCGAGGAGTCGCGTGTCACACCAGCAGCCTCGCGCGGCGCGGGCGACCCTCTACCCTGCCGCCATGGCTGAAAATCCGCCGTTCGATTTCGCTGCCGCGATCCGCTTGTTCGATGAGACCACCGGGGCCCTTGCGGCGCAGGTGCAGCGACTCGAAGGCGTGCTCACCGCCAAGCAGGCCGAATTGGTGGCGACGAATCAGCGCCTGATTGACAAGCTCGCGGAGCTCGATCGCTTGACCGCGTGGCTCAATCTGGTGATGGCCTCGATCGCCTCGGGAGTGCTGGCGGTGGATCCGCACGGCGTGGTCACCACCTGCAACGAAGCGGCGTGCGTGGCGTTGCAGGGCGAGCTGCCGGACCTGATCGACAGCGCCTATACCACGCGATTTTCCGATGGCCCGGCAGCGCAGGTGCTGGCCAGCGGAAAATCGGTCGGCCCGCTTGAGCGCACGGTGCGCGACGCCGACGGCCAGCTGCGACGCCTGCGGGTGCGCGCGTCGGCCTTGCGCGCGCCCGATGGCACGCTGCTGGGCGCAGTCGAAGTTTTCGACGATGTCACTTTGCTGCACGCCTTGCAGGCCCAGGCCGAACGCGCCGATCGCCTGGCGCGGCTCGGCGAAATGGCCGCCGGCGTGGCCCACGAGATCCGCAATCCGCTCAACGGCATCGCCGGTTTCGCCAGCCTGCTGGCGCGCGATCTCGAACCCGGCTCAAAGCCGGCGCGCTATGCCCAGGCGGTGGTTGATGGCGTGCGCGATCTCGATCGCACGGTCAGCGGCTTGCTGGAATTCACCCGCGCCCGGCGCATCGCGCGCGCGCCAACTGATCCGCTTGCGCTGGCCGGGGCCTGCCTGGAGCTGCTGCGCGCGGAGGAACCGCCCGCCGTCGAATGGCGCTTCACGAATGCTTGGTCCGCAGGCGACATCGCTCTCGATGCACCCCAGGTGAAACAGGTGCTGGTCAACCTGCTGCAAAATGCGGTGCACGCGGTCAGCGAGCGCGAACCGGCTGGCGGGCGGGTGCACCTGCACGTTGAACGCACCGACGACGGCGTCGCGTTTATCATCGATGACGACGGCCCAGGAGTTCCTGCGATCGAGCGGGCGCGGATCTTCACCCCCTTCCACTCGACCCGCGACCAGGGCACCGG
>JANYGY010000140.1 GCA_025362255.1 Planctomycetales bacterium | reverse complement strand
CTGCGACGTCGAGATCACCGGTGAAAATATCGTGGCCTTCGACGTTGCCGATCACATTGAGGTCGGTTTTACGCAGCAGATCGAGGGTTTCCTGGGTCAGCGCGACACCTTTGTCGTCTTCTTCGCCGATCGACAGCACGCCGACCCGGGGGTTTTGCTTGCCGTAAACGGATTCCAAAAACGCCACGGTCATCACTGCGAATTGAGCAAGATGCTCAGCCCGACATTCAGCATTGGCGCCCATGTCGCACACCCACGTGTGACCTTTGGGGTTGGGCATCGGCACTAGGATGCCCGCCCGTTTCACCCCAGGAATACGACGCAGATGCAATTGGGCGGCGCCGACGGAACAGCCGGTATTGCCACACAGCACCATCGCGTCGGCTTTTTTCGTCTTCATCAACTGGGCGCAGCGGTTCATGCTGTCATCAGGACGCTCTTTGAGCGCCTTCAGCTTTTCCGCCATGCCGATGACTTCGGGCGTATGTTCGATCACGACGTTGCTGAGCAGCACGCCGTGGAAATCCTTGGCCACGACGGCCCGGATATCGGCGTCGCGACCAACCAGGATCACCGTCTGATCAGGGTGCGCAGAGGCATAATCAAACGCGCCCTGGACCATGGCCCGGGGCGCGTCGTCTCCTCCCATTGCGTCGAGTGCCAACCGCATCGGGCAGGCTCAGGGCTTGGTCAAGTTATTCGGGCTTCGGGGCTTCGCCCGCAGCGTCGTCCTTGAACAGCACCTGGCGACCATTGTACATGCCGGTACGGAGGTCGATGTGGTGCGGACGATGCACGCTTTTGGTAGCCTTGTCGATCGACAGGGCCGGCTTGACCAGCGCCTGGTGACTCTGGCGACGCTTTTTGCGGGCATGCGATACGCGGCGTTTAGGAACAGCCATGATAACCTCTTGTCAGTGGCCAGCATGGGACGCCGGCAAATACGGTGCAAAATCGGGGGCAGGAAGACTAAAGAAAATGCCAAAGTGTCAAGAAGGTGCGACCGCCACCAGCAGCCTGGAATGAGAATGAGACCGCGGACCTGATGGTCCGTGGCCCCTTCCCCTTCATCCCAGATACAGGATGCCGTTGGTGGTGCGGTCGATGACCAACTTGCCGGATTTCAGCTGTTCGACGTGATTGCTGGAAAGCAGCGAACCGAACGGCGTGGCGCGGGTGGTCGGGTCGACCCGCAGCAACGGCGTCTTGTGATGGGCTTTGACCAAGCGCTCGTAGTGCTCGATGAAAGTCGGATCCACGGTGCCTTTGGCCTCGTCATACTGCACTTGCAGGGCTGATTCGGCAGCCGTCGGAATCTTGGCGGTTTCCGCGTCAGCCGCGATCGCAGCGTGGGCGAGGCGGACTTTTTCAGCGGCGGCGGTGGCTTCGCTGACCTTCAAGGTGAGGGCGTCGACCCGCCCCGTGAGTTCTTTGAGCGAGGCCTCGCGCTTCACCTTTTCGAGCTTGGCACCCTCGATCCCATTGATCAGGTCCATGTACTCTTTGTTGGTTTTCGAATCGGGTTGCTTGGCACGCAGATCGTTGACCGTCTTTTCGCACCGTTCGACATCGGTGGTGTATTGGCGGATCATTGCGCCCAGGCGATCGACTTCGGCCTGCGCCGAGGTGGCCGCGGCATCGGCAGTGAGCCGCGCCTTTTCAGCCGCGGCAAGCTTGGCCAACTTGGCTTCGCGAGCACGTTGCAGCGTCAGGCGCTGCTTGTCGATGACTTGGAGATCGAGGAGGGTCTGGATGTTCGAGTTCATAGGCCGGTCAGGCATCCTGGGGTGGGACCCAAGGTGACCAAGGGGTTTCTGCGTTTGCGCCTGAAGGCTGATCGTTGATGGTCGCCGCCGCTCGCCCTCTCGACGACCCGGGGGCCTTGGCCATGATCCTGGACCAATGGCCGAGCCCGATCCGCCCGTAGTCCGCCGTGACGATGATCAGGGCTATCCGCTGGTCGGCGAAACCATCGGCATGTGGCGTCTCACCGAAGGCATCGGCCGCGGCGGCATGGGCGAGGTTTACGCCGCCGAATACGATTTTGAGCACCTATTCGCCATCCATTTTCCGAATGGAGGCGACACCGTCAAAGGTGAGATCGCCCGGCTGCCACGCGCTGAACAGGCGCGTCTCGCGGGACGCATCCTTGGTCTGCAACTGCCGGCTGATCAGCAATTCGCGATCAAGATCTGCAACGCCCGCTCGAACACCGCGGGCTATCGGCGATTCCTTCAAGAAGCGCAGCTGGCGCACCGCCTGGGTGACCATCCGTACATCATCACCGTACATTGGATCAATGGCGATGACGGCCCCGAAGGAGTGCTGCAGAAATTGGCGCTCGATCGCGGCAAGCACCGCGACTTGGCTTTCATGGTCATGGATCTGGAGAAATCCACGTTCGACCGCTATCGCCTGACGATCGGCGAATCGGTGCACATCACGCGCTGCATCGCCACCGCGCTTGATCACGCACATGGCCAGGGCGTGATCCATCGCGACCTCAAGCCGGAGAATATCCTCGGTTCGATCGACCATCCCTACCTGACTGATTTCGGCATCGCCAAGGAGATCGACGCCAGCGAAGGGCTGACGCGGACCGGGCAGATCATCGGCACGCTCGATTACATGAGTCCCGAACAGGCGACCGACGCCAAGAATGTCGATCATCGCAGCGACATCTATTCGCTGGGCGTGGTGCTCTACGAATTCGCGACCCAGGGCAAATTGCCGTACGAGCACAAGCAGGATCGCGAAAGCTGCCTGACCGCGATCCGCAATGAAGGTTATTTGCCGCATTGGCCGCGGGAACATCGGCCGGGATTTCCGGTGCAGCTCGAACGGATCATCCTCCGCGCCATGGGATTCCGCCGCGAGGATCGCTATCAGACGATGAATGAGTTCATCGCCGATCTCGATCGCTTTACACGCGGCGAACACATCGGCTGGTATGGCCGCATCCCGGCGCAGGTCATGGCTCGGGCTCAGATGCGGTTCCATCCGCGGGTGGTGCTGGGGACGGTGGCCGGTGGGTTGTTGATGGTCTTGATCTTGGCGGGGGTGTTCATCCCCCGGCTGATCGATTCGACGCGTCGGGGCTATGAGAAATCCCTGACCATCCTCGAACCCCGAGTGGCTGAGATCCGCGAACGCAAACGACCGCAGCTCGACCGGGAAGGCGTCGAGCGCTTGGCGACGCTGAGCGCCTCGTTGGGTGCAGCAAAAGAATACGATGACTTGCGTGAGCGGTTGAGCGATCTGCAGGATGACCTGTTGAAATACCGCAGCTTGAGCGCGGTATTCGTGCCCGACCCCAGGCGCCCCGAGCCCACCCAGCAGCCAGAAAACGCCAAGATCGAATTCGAACTCGCTTCGGGCAGTGCGACCAGCGGCACGGCGCCGGCCTGGCACCTGGATCGGGGCGGGCTGCAGGTCAGCGAATTGCAGCAGGCGACCCTCAAGCCCTACGGTAAGGGCGTGCTGTTCACCCATCTGGTGATGGCCGTGCCGGCGACCTATGCCGGCTATGTGCTGGTGGCGCAGGAGACCGATGACCGTCAGCATCTCGCCGCGTATCGCGTTTTACCGACCGCCCCCGCGGCTGATGGCCAGGCGCAAGGCGTCCTCCAATTGATTTACCAAGAAGATGAAAAACCTGCAGTCGTCCTGCGCCAAGAGCGCCTAGCAGGCGGACGCGTAAATGCCGCGCTGGAACTCACTGCGACCAGTGTGCGCAGTTGGGTGAATGGCGTGGTGGCGGTTCACGCCGTGCGTGGTCTGCGCGATGGCGCGCCGGCGGTGATCGGCCTCACGCTGCCCAAGGATGCGGTGGTCGAGCGGGTAGTCGTCGCGCCGGAAACTGCCCGTTGAGCGGGTCCCCCCGCACGCCCCCTGGCGTCCCTTCTTGTTTGAAAAATTTTGAGAAAAGCCTGAATTGCCTCCATGCCCGGCAACGTTGACCTCGAACATATCGCCCAGCATGACGGCCGTTTCACGGTCGAGGGTTTTCAATTCATCGCCGAAGCCCTCGGGCGGGCAGCCGACCTGTATGGCAAGCGCGAGCTGCAGGGCTCGGCCCGCCATCTGACGGCGGTTGAACTGGTGGCAGGAGCGGTGGATCTGGCGGCCGAACGGTGGTCGTTGCTCGGTGATCTGGTGCTCGCCAGCTGGGGCATCCGCAGTCCCGGTGACATCGGTGCCATCACCTTCGCGCTGATCGAACACGGCATCTTCAGCAAGGAAGCCTCTGACCGCATCGAGGATTTCCAAGCCGCCGAAAAGCTGGAGATCGCCGTCGCCCAGCGGGTCCGCCTGCGCGTGAACCAGCTGTGATCATGCGGGTGCGGACGATATCAAACATGTGCAGCAACTCGACCCGGGAATCACGATGAAGGATCTACTCGACCATCCATGGATAAAGGTCCTGGTGATCGCCACCACCATCGCGATGTGTTCGTTCGCTTTGCGCGAAACCGCCTCGATCACCCAGCCGATCGTCTCGGCCTTGGGCGAAGTCCTGGTACCGGTGGCGGTGGCCTTCGCGATCGCCTACGTGGTGACGCCGCTGGTCGATGCGGTCACCCGGTTGGGCGTCAACCGGATGCTCGCGGCGGCGCTGCTGTTCGGCGCGGGATCTTTGCTGGTGGTCGCCGCCCTGGTGGTGGTGGTGCCCGCCGTGGTCCGCCAAACCGTCGACTTGTCGGTGCAGGTTTTCCAGGGTGAAACTTATGTCGATCGCAACCATAACGGTCGCTGTGACGAAGGTGAACCCTTCGATGACGCCAACCACAATGACCACCGCGATCCCGCGTTGGTGACCCGCTTGGCAACGTTTCTCGAAGAGTCGCAAAATCGCCTGCGGGTGAATTTCGGACTTGGTCTAGGTGAGCAATCATTGGCCTTTTTGGCGCTGTATGAGCGCGACACGCATGATCAGCGAGTGTGGCTCGAGAGCATGGTCGAGGCCGCCAGTCAAGGACGTGCGGTCGCCGACTGGCCGCTGCCTCTTCCCGAAGCACACGAAGCACCTGTGACCGCGGCCGCGAACCCCGCGAGCGACCAGGAATGGAGCCCGACGTGGCCCGGCCCGCTCGCCCGGAACATCGCCGACGCTGAACCGTATCTGCCGGTAGCCGATCAACCTCTGTGGCGACAGCGGATGATCCATGGCGGACTGGCCTTGTTCCAACGTCACGCCGAATGGGTCGCCGCTTTCCGCCAGGTGAAGGAAAACAGTGCCAACTTGACGCCCTTAGCGTTGCAGATCCAGGAATCGTGGAAAAGCCATCTGTCGATCGAGGAACGGAAAAAAGCCTCGACGTTTGCCCTCACCCTCGAAGCCCAGGCCAAGGCCGGTCAGGGCGCCGCGCATGACCTGCTGAGCATCGCCGGGGTCAATTCGGATTCGCCAGTCAGCGGCGAGACCTTGTCGCAGGTGGTCGCCAAAGTCGAAGATTCGGTCCGTGGTTCGGTTGATGACCTGCCGACCCGCCTGAGCAACTGGGCCAAGGCCGGACTCAGCAGTTATGATTTGGTGCTGTCACTCGCCATCAGCGTGGTGCTGATTCCGATCTACAGTTTCTTCCTGCTGCTAGGGATGCCGAAAATCCGTACCTTCATCAAAGATTATCTGCCCGGGGCCCACAAGCCGCAAATCGTGCGCATCACCCGTGAAATCGAGAAGGTGGTGTCGGCATTCTTCCGCGGTCGGCTGCTGATCTGCGTGATCTGCTCG
>JANYGY010000124.1 GCA_025362255.1 Planctomycetales bacterium | reverse complement strand
TGAATGAGCGGCATCCCCTGTCTGATGAGGAGTGGGACAGTCGGAGATGCCTGTTCATAGCTCATAATTTATTGAATGTCGCCTTAACCTCTCGTCTCGTGGTTACTTCCTTTACTTCAAGAGTCCACGCACCCGAAGGATCATTCATTGCCACGCGCAATCGAATTGTCGCCTTTCCCCCAGCACCTTGTGCGGACCATGGTATGACATCAATCCATTCGCCAGACGGGCTGATCAATCTCGTGTGGTAACTGAAAATGCCGATCTCATCAGCCGGTACCCCAGACATCGATAATTTGAACTCAATGGTTTCACCGCCTTTGATTTGAGGCTGGGAGACCGTGATTACGGGCTTACCTGGATCATAAGGATAAGCGGCGAGAAATTGAATGTGCGCACCCGCAAGTGGTTCAAGTTTAACCTGATCTATTTGGCCAAGACTGCCTTTTTTCCAATCAAAGACATGTGCTTTTTTAGGAATCTTAGCAATACCCTCGCCACCCCCTTCGAAAATCGAGTAGACTGATACTCCACCTTTTTGCCATGTGGTAGCTTCAGAAAAGGTAGAATCATTTCCCGTGGCGGGGATCACCGCCAAGTGGGGTGCAATGTTCAATGAACCAGCCAGACCCTTGAAAAAATCTCTGAACCAACGATGCCCCTCTGTCCAACGCTCACCTCCGTAAGACTCTATATTCGCATTAAGAAGAATTGCCCGGCCCTTGCCTATCGTTCGACTTAAAAGCAGCGGTACGCCGCTGCTCGTTGCATGAGCTGTCGCGGTGGTTGGCTTGATGTTAGCGTCCGAAGTCACCCCCTTCACCGATAACGGGATCTTCGATTCCCCGATAGGCAATACAAAATCACCCGTAACTGCAGTTGGCTTACCCAGTCCGGTGCGGGATATCCCAAATAACACATCAGCTGGCCCAGAGTTGATGATGCGACAATGACCTGACAACACTCCAGGACGTAAGTCTGCCACTATTGTTCCGCCAGCAGCTGCAAACTTTCCAAATTCAACAACTTCGTCTTCACCCAACGGTTGAATCAAAGGTAAAATCAACAGTTTGATACCGCGCTTCGCTAAATCCCCAGCTAGGACCCGTTCTTTGGATAAATACAACCATTGGAAACTGCAATCCTCAATCACTTGATGCCAATTATCAGCGGAACCCAATGCTGAACCGAAGACTCGTTCCTTTGGATCAGGAATCATGGATCCAGCCTGCGCTGCTGAATTCGAGTAGTAGACAGCGATGCCATCATGCTGCTGCTCAAGATTGATGAGGAGATCTCCCAAGCCTTCACGTAACGGTTTCACACAATCCCGAATGACCTCTTCACTTCCATTAGGATACGGCTGATCATCACGGGCCAGCCACCCATGAAATTCACCTGAGCCGGCCAACATCCACCACCAGATGGCAGGTGCGCCATTGACCACCGTTCGCCAGGCCTTGCTTACTAAAGGTTCTGATGATTTTTGGTAGCCGATCCAGAATCCATAAATAAATCCGGGGAGATGGAGACTGCGAATCAGTTCGAGATGAAGTCCATCATATGGCACATAAAAACCGGCACTTGCCAAAAGATCATCGAAAACCATACCATCAGCAATCCCCGCGCAATCACCACCAAATCCACCAGAACCTTCAAAACCAATTCGAGCCATGGGGTCAAATTTTTTAGCGCGCCGTGTAAATCCATCTAATACCAGATTGTTAAAATTAAATTTTAAGAACGTTTGTCTATCATTCCATCGAGCATAATTCCCAACCTCTCTCGCCTTATTTTCCCAGGGATCACCTTGACGCTTAAGATCAGATTGGCCAAGTGTATCGGTGATCTCCTCCCATTTTTTATATTTGCTATCCCATTCCGTATTCAAATCTTCTAAATTATTCGAGTATTGTTCCTTTAACCAAGATTGATACGCCGTCATTCCTGGTTTGCTAGTATCGCCAACATAATATTCATGTTCGTCATACAAATTATAGACCAGCACCGGTTGCTTGGTGCCGATTGCCCAGGAATTGTCGGTAAGCCCCAATATTTCTTCCCAGGCAGCCGCATCATTCCACGGCTCAGGCATTAAAGTGCGCGCAAGAGAAATACCGGGCTCCCAGTTCATTCGGTAAATATGTTTCCAAAGGTCGGTCCCGTCCACACCTTTATAGTCTTCCCCTCTCCATTTTCCGGTCAAATTGCCGCAGAATGGTACAAGTGTCATGTTTCCGAGATATCCATTAACATCCATGATTGACGTCACGCCAGTACGCCAAATAGTTTTTTGGGTCCAGTAAGCATAGGGACCAACTGGACCACCCCATAAAACCACATTGAATTTATCTTGACGCCGATGAAGAAGGTTCACCTCAGTAGAAGACCAACCAGCACGCCGGTTACCGCGAAGAAGTTCGGCTTCAATGCGATGAGGAATGCCATGAAGGTCGTGGGTATCGAAAGAAAAATCTTTGGTAGTTCCGCTTAATGCGAGTTCCGCCACCCGCCGCTGCTCTCCATCCCACAAAGAGATTTTGATCTGATCAGTCGGCAGGGTATTTCCTGTGGAGACAGTGCCAGTGATCGGTGAATCGGGCTCAAATGCCAAGCGAGATAATTGAACCGACGTCGTGCAGGGAGCTGAGACGCGCACCGCACTGTAGCCAAAATTTTCCCGGCCACGGGCGCTGTCTATAAAAACATCTAGGTAGTAAGAGCCACAAGGCAAAGTCGGTAGGGTGAACGGCACATCGATATCACCGCTGGCCTCCTTGAATATTTTTTCGCCCTTACTGAATTGCATCCCGGTCAAATCCCGCAAACGCCAACTGACGGTCAGGTCATGCGGATCGCCTCCAGCGGTTAGTCGCCATTTTCCTGACACTGCTTTATTAGAATCAAAAGGAACTTCAATCATCCCCGGAGGCGATTCCGTGAAGAGAACTTCGGGGTCCTTGCCGGCCGCGTACATCAAGACACGAGCAAACTCCGCCACAAAATAATCGGTATCAATGCGATCGGCGGCAGTCACGGCTTCGGCTTCGCTACGACCCATCAAAACACCGCCCGAACCACTCACCCCAATTGAATTTTGATTTATAATCGCCGCCCTTCCATTTCCATATCCAGACAGGTGAACATAGTCATCTGCGTAAGCCATCTCACGTTTTGAATTCCATTTGGCTACTGTTAAACGTGGGGCACGTCCTAGCAGTCCAAGTCCCGCCATGACTTCATGCCCTGAACTTATCGCCACATTGGCAGTGGTCGAAACAACTTCAGGAACAGACGCTGAAACGATCAGAAGACCGCTGTCCCCAGCCTCGACGAGATCAGTAATGGATTTAACAGTTAATTTATTGATTAGCTCAAAAGGATCGTTCTCGGCATGAGCCATTGGCATGGAATAAAGGGCAATGACGTCCCATTTACGGGATTTCAATAAATTATTTATTCGGGCATTGTCAACGGCTGGTCCACCTTTTTCTGCCTGAAAATGAGATGCCATCGCATATTCGATATCGATATTCAACGCCCTCTTCAATTCTACCCATTTTCTTCCATGCTGCTCCCAACTTCCGAATTCTCCTGAAATAACTAAAACCGAAAGTGGTCCCAGGGCATATTTTTTTTCGCCCAGCCATTTGGTATTGGGTACCAACTCGGTAGGCCGAAGCAGGTATTCGCTGGGGTCCCACTTTATCGGTGGCGCAGGCGTATCTGCCGCCTCTGTCCGTGAAACAAACGACCCACTGATCATTAACAGAGTGGACAAGAATATTGAAAATTTCATATGGTCCTCTGAAAGGAATCGTTAAAGCGACTATAATACATTAAGATGCTTGAGTGACCCATGTCACTATTTCTGCCGTTGTCCGCCACCGCCGGTGTACGTCACATCAAGATGAGACTGGAGGTACACATGTGCCTCGCTGTATTGGGGCGAGTCAGGAAATTCATCACAGACTTGGCGTAAGATCGCCACTGCGAGTTTACGGTCTTTGAGATTCTGATGAGCCATGAATCCTTGCCGCAGAAGTGCGGTGGCGCCATTGCTGTTGGTGGCATTGGTGGCGTATATCAAACCTAATCTTTCAAAAGCCTGCTTGTATTTTCCCAGATTTTCGAGGCACCTGACAATTGAATACTCGGTCCCGGGAGGCTGATCTAATTTGGTATAGACAACGATGGCGGCAGCAAAATCCCCGAGTGGATCTTCATAGAGTCGCCCCTGGATATTGAGGAATTCTGCCTGTCGCTCGGGGAGTTCATCTGCCAAGTGTGATGCCAGGATCACTGCTTGCGAAGCAGCGTCTTTGCGAAGGGCGTCAGGAACCCGATGATTGGTTTCCTGATAGAGCGCTGAGAGGAGGGCCAAGGTGCGCGGCTGACCTTCGGGCACATGATCAACAATAGTATGAACGGCACTCGTAGGCAGTCCTGCAGCTATTCCCATGGCAACAAATTGGCCGACCATATCTGCATTGAGGTCGCGACCAAAACCCTCGACCATAGCATTTATCGATTTGCTTGCGGCATCCTTGCGATTGGTCAGCTGCAGAGCCCGCACTGAAAGCCACGCCATCTCGTCTCGTTTTGGTCCAACCGGTAAGGTCAGGGCTATTGCCAATGCCGCCTCACCCACCGTCACCAAGCCTTCTCGGGCAGTGGTTATCAGAGCGGCGGGGTCTACTTTTCGGCGCTTGGCAAGATCGATTCGAATCGGTTCCTTCTCAATAATGCTCTGAAAAAGATCGCATCGCAAGGTGGCAACCTGCACCCCACGAGTGATCGGATCGGTCCAGGCCTCGGCCGCAACTTGATTGAACAGAGCATCGTCGCCGCTCTCCAAAGCGATGGTGCAGATCCTGCGGCGCATGTCAGCGGCAAATATCTGGGGTTTATAATTCAAAAGTTCCTGGGGATTTGCCAGCAACGTTTCGCGGGTCAGGTCGAGGACTTCCTTTAATCGTCCGCGAGCGATATGAATCTCACTCAAGCGTTCGAGTCCTTCGCGCAACGCACGGCCATCGTGGGCTGCGGCTGACATTTTCGGCAGTGCAGAGAGGACTTGCAGTCGCGCAGCCTCAATGAGATCGGGTTTCGTCCGTTGTTGCTGTCCGAGATTGGTGATGCATTCATCAATATGGACCCGTCCCACCAACGACGCTGAGGTATGCGGGAATTTATCAACCAGGGTGCGGAAGATTTGCTGGGCGCGGACGAATTCGCCTTGGCCTTGCCAACATTCCCCTTGCAACAAAAGAACTTCGGGCATTTCGACTGCGTCTGGTGAGGTGTGAATGACCTCAGCCAATCGTTCGATTGCGGAATTATTCTGCCCTGATCGCAGGAGTGCGAATGCCTCAAACCAGGCCGCATGCACCCATAATAAGCTTTCCGGATACGACGCTGAAAAGCCATGAAAGCCAAGTGCCGCTGCTTTCCATTTTTCATTCAACAGCGGCTTTTGCGCATCCATGAACGAAAAGCGCTCTTCCTGCGGAAGATCTTCCAATTTGTCCTGATCAAGTTCTAGACGTGGGATCTCAACTGCTGATGCGTTCATGCACCAGCTACACCCCAGCAATAACGCGAACAGCAATCGGTGAATCACAAAAATTCCTTATCGTTTCTTTTCGCGAGCGGTACGCACATGGTCAAACTGGGTGGCCGCGTAGTCCCAGCAATTGATGCCGAAGCGGTATGCGATCTCTTGCCAGCGCACGCCATATGCACCTCTCCAACCGTCCACAAGATCACCCGGATGGAATACCAGGACCCAGCGACCCTTGTCGCGCACACCCAGGATCCGGTCTCCGTCATGTTTCGCCAAGGCTCGATCTTCATCAGCCATGGGTTGTCGGCAGCGGAAAATGATGTCATCATTAGGAATCGGCAGGAGCGGTTGACCCGGAAACAATCTTGCTGCCAAAGTCTGTGCATGCACCAATGCCCCACCGGTGTCATCGATCAGGATGAGTCCGCCGATCTCCAGAGTATATTTTTTCAAAAATAAAAGATCTTCGTTCGAAAAACTGAAGCCGGATTCATCAGTGGCGAGATAGATCAATGGAGGTTGCTGCAACGGATCACGCTGCGCCGCCAAATCACTGACCCGGACCACAATAGGCTGGCGATCGGTCGGAACGGCAACGCGCCGACCGAATTCGCGGAGGAAATTCGGGGC
>JANYGY010000110.1 GCA_025362255.1 Planctomycetales bacterium | reverse complement strand
GCGGACGATGACCGCCATTATTCCCAGAGCGAATTGGCTTTTTTGCCAGAGCAACGGGTATGGATGACGTTATCGGAAAACAACCTCTTCGGACGTTCAGGGCAGGATCCGATCGTGCTTGCTGGGAAGAAGAGTTGGGGTCACGACCACCCGGTGGATCTACGGTTGGCGAAGATGAAACCCGGCCCCATTTTCATCCGCCTTAGCCTGACTCTTGCCGGTCCGCACTCCGATTGGCAACGCCTATCGATGCCCGATGTTCCGGATCTGCCGTTGATCAGGTTTACCAAAGACACTCGCAAATTGCTCGGCGAAGCGCCGTTTGCCCGGGCGGTGAAAACCGCCGGATGTTCGTTCGTAGCGACCATTGTTACCAAGGATCAACCCTGGACGAGGGTGATGTCATTGGATCCGCACGATCCGCTCGCTGCCTTGATGCCAAAGCTTTTGCTCGACGGACGTTCAGCAACCATTCTTGAGGATAAAGTCCCCTACCGCTTCGCCGTGCGCGGAATTTCGGCTGAAGGTCATGTTGAGTCGGACGCCGAGATCATCGCCATCCAGCCCGTTGAGTAGCTGTCGGTGAGTCTTCGATGAGAAAGAGTCGGATTATTCCTGCTCTTCGCCTTGATCCTCAGTAAGGAATTTCTGAGCGATCGCCCACGTCCGCCAGGCGCCGATGGCTTTCTGCTTCAGCTCGGCAGCATCGCGAGGGTTGAAGGCGATGTCGCTCTTCTTGGAAATCCGCTGGAGGATTTCATGACTTTTGCGCGACGTGATGGGATTGTCGCTGCCTAAACCGGTGATCAGTGCAGGCACCGCCTCGCCGGCTCGGCCGATGAGTTCGGCTTCGGCCTTGGCCGCCACTTTCGAATCATTGGCCGCTAGATTACTGATTGCCGCGAGCACCGGATCGACCGACGTCGCTGACCCCGGATCGTGGGCGACGGCTGAATCCTTCACCAGCCGCGGATCGATGAGCAAGGTGAAGGTCTCACGATTCTCCTTCCACCATTTCGCGAGGAGTTCGACGCGTTTGAGTCGATCTTCTTTCGGATCGGTGGGCACATACGCCCAATCGCGGCCGGTGAAAACGGTCACCAGCTGCAGGGCCTTGGCGGTGACTTTCGGGTCGTCTTGTTTCAGCAAGTCGATCAGCACGTCGATGACTTTCTTCTCTTGCACAGCACCCAGCTGATTAGCCGCGGCCAACGCCGTTTCCGGATCCTTCGACTTCAATTGCGCGCGCAGAATATCGACTTCATCGGTGCGATAGAATCGTCCCCACCAGGAAATCGCCTTGTCGACCGTCATGCTGTCGCGCGGCAGGGCCGTGATCGAAGCAACGGCCTCGCCCGCGGCGCTGGCCAATTCTGTATTGGCATTGCCCATCAATTCGATCAGGCGGGGAATCGCGCGCTTATCGCGCAGCTGGGCAGCCGAGTAGGCGAATGAGATGAGATCGTCAGCGTCGGTGCAGCGTAGGCTGGCGATGGCGACATAGGGAAACAGCAACCGGGCATCGGCTCGGCGACCATCTTTAAGCAACGCCTGGATCACCGCCGACGGTCCATAAAGGTCGGTGAAATCCGGACGTTGCAAAGCGGCACACAGGCGAGGCAACGCGGTGGGAAGGTTGTCTTCGGTGACCAGCGTACTGATCGAGATCTCCATCGCATTGCTGTCGTTGCCGACCGTCGACATGCGTTCGATGTATGAATTGACGAACGTATTCGCAGGCTTGGGGTCTTTGATCGTCACCAGATTCCACACCACATCCTTGGCCGAGGGCGGAGGACCAACCGGTCCATTCTGGTCATCGTTGCCGCCCTTTGCCGGTTCGCCGCCTTTCTGGTTCAGAAGGCTTTTGGCCACCCACCGATCGCCGACGCGAACCTGTCCGAGCAACGTCCGCGCCTCGGCGTGATCCTTGTCGATCTTGATGACCTGAAAAAGGTACTGCCGCGCCTTGCTGGGCAGATTGTGCTCTTGGCACCAGAGAGACAGGGCGAACACCTGTTCGGCATTGGTCAGATCAGTGGCTTTGACCTGTTCTTCGAAGGTCTCGGCGTTGGCGCATGTCATCGCCATTGCCAAGACCACGAGCATGGACGGCACGATTGCCAACTTGACCATCGAGGATGCGAACAGACGGAATGCTGGTGACATGGGGTGATTCTAAGGCGTTGTGCAACGAACGAGGGTCAACGGCCCCCTGCACCTTCGGGGCGTGTGACCGACGTGGCGCCGCATCGTTCGGCGTGCGTCGGGTCAACGAACCTGCGGATTCATCAGGCGAGGACTGCGCTTGGTGACGCATTTGCATGCACGCGCGCCGGCTTATCATCTTGGACCAAGCGAAGGATCCCCATGCCTATTCCGTACGTGATCGAAAAAGATGCCCGCGGCGAACGCAGCTACGACATCTACAGCCGACTGCTCAAAGACCGGATCATCTTCCTTGGTGAAGTGATCGACGATTTCGTATCGAACGTGATCGTCGCCCAGATGCTGTTCCTGCAGAGCCAGAAACGTGACGCTGACATCACGCTCTACATCAATTCCCCAGGTGGCTCGGTGTCTGCCGGGTTTGCGATCTACGACACTATGCAGTACCTGACCTGCGATGTCGCCACCGTCTGCGTCGGCCAAGCCGCGAGCATGGGTGCGTTTCTGCTCGCCGCCGGCACCAAAGGCAAGCGCTTCGCGCTGCCCCACAGCCGCATCATGATCCATCAGCCGATGGGCGGCGCCCAAGGGCAGGCTTCCGATATCGAGATCCAAGCCAAAGAATTGCTGCGCTTGAAGAAAGAACTCAATCGCATCTTTTCGACCAACACCGGCAAGGCGATCGAGACCATCAACAAAGACACCGAGCGCGATTACTACATGTCCGCCGATGAAGCGGCGGCGTATGGGATCATCGACAAGGTCGTCACCAAGCCGGCTGCGACCTGATTTCATCCACGTCGCTGTTGCCGCTGCTTTTATTTCTGTTGCGACTCAAGGATTTCCATGGCCAAGACCAAGCGCACCGATGAAGAAGACAACTGCAGTTTCTGCGGCCGGTTGGCCAGCCAGGTCGAGCGCCTGATCGCTGGACCTCCGGGCGTCAATATCTGCAATGAATGCGTCGACGTCTGCGGCACGTTGCTCAAGCAGCAGGAAGGAAAACCGGCGAAGGCCGGCACCAAGCCGCCACCTCGTTTGGGCAACCATACGCCGACCGACATCAAGGCCCACCTTGATCAGTACATCATCGGCCAGGAGCAGGCGAAGCGCACGATTTCGGTCGCGGTCTACAACCATTACAAGCGTCTGCGGCATAATCAGAGCGCCGGCACCACCGGCATCGAACTCGAGAAGTCCAACATCCTGATGTTGGGGCCAACCGGTTGCGGCAAGACCGCGATCGCCCGCTGCCTCGCCAAGTTGCTCAACGTGCCGTTCGCGATCGGTGATGCGACCACCTTGACTGAGGCCGGTTACGTCGGTGAAGACGTCGAAAATCTCATTCTGCGGTTGCTGCAGAATGCCGATTTCGATGTCGAACGGGCGCAGAACGGGATTATTTACGTCGACGAAATCGACAAGATCGCGCGCTCCAGCGGCAACGTATCGATCACCCGTGACGTCTCAGGTGAAGGTGTGCAGCAGGCGCTGCTCAAGCTCATTGAAGGCACCGTTGCCAACGTCCCCCCTGGCGGCGGACGCAAGCATCCCGAACAGAAGTACATCCAGGTCAACACGGAAAATATCCTGTTCATCTGTGGCGGCGCATTTTCTGGTTTGTCCGACATCGTCGCCAAACGTATGGGCGACAAACTGGTCGGCTTCAACCTCGGCAGCGCCGACGCGGGCGAACAAGTCGACGACATCGGCCGGCTGCTCGAAGCAGTGCGCCCTGAAGATCTGGTCGAATTCGGCATGATTCCCGAATTCATTGGCCGACTGCCGGTGACGGTGGCATTGAGTCCGTTGTCGGAAGAAGCCCTGGTCAACATCCTGACCCAGCCAAAGAACGCTTTGGTCAAGCAATACCAGACGTTGTTCGAAATGGAGGGCGGCAAGCTCGTCTTCACCGACGAAGCGTTGAAAGTGGTGGCGCAGAAGGCTTCTGAGCGCAAAACCGGTGCGCGCGCCCTACGCGCGATCCTGGAAGAAGTCATGCTCGATCTGATGTTCGATTTGCCGCAGCGGGTGAAATTCCAAAAAGAATTCGTGGTCACCGCCGACGTCGTGAACGGCAAAGCGGGCCTCGAAAGCACGCAAAAATCGGGCGAAACCAAAGTCAGCGCTTGATCCTGAAACCGTCACCAGGGGCGCGGAAAGACGCCCCCCGGTGACGGTTTCGTGAGGCACCCTCCCGCATGACGGAGGCGCGAAGCCTTGCCCTCGTGGCGGGTCGTTTTCATCTTTGGGCTGGCCCCTGCTGATGCTGATTTCGGGCGCGGAGGCCATTGCCGACTGCCGCCCCTGGTGCGTTTTTCCGGTGGTTCAGCCCTTGGTCACGCATGCGCAACCTTGCTCGCCGGCTTCAGACGCCAACCATCGCTCATCCTTATGAATCCTGCTCTGCGATTGCTGAAACCCTATCCGATGGCGGAATTGCAGGCGCGCAAAGCAGCCTTGGCGGCAAGCGGCCGGCGTATTTTCGATTTCGGTACCGGCGATCCGGTCGAGCCGACGCCACCATTTATCACCGCGGCGCTGAAGGCGGCAGTGCCAACGATCAGCCAATATCCTTCGGTTGGTGGGACGCCGGCGCTGCGCACCGCGGTTGCCGGTTATCTGAAACGTCGGTTCAGTGTGGTTGCGGATCCGGCGACCCAGGTGCTGCCCTCTGCCGGCAGCAAAGAAGCTATCTTTCATCTCGCACCTGCTTTCCTCGATCCCCAGTCCGCAAAAAACACGGTGATCTTTGGGACACCGGGTTATCCGGTGTACGAATCAGGAGCGTTGTTCGCCGGCGGTGAAGCCTATCCGGTGGTGCTTGACGGACGTCAGAATTATCGTCTGCAACTGGAGCGGCTGCCGGCCGAGGTGTTGGCGCGCACCGCCATTGCGTGGTTGAATTATCCGCACAACCCGACTGGTGCCTGTGTCGATCGGAACTACCTCGCGGCGCAGCTCGCGGTGTGCCGGGCGCATGGAATCTTGTTGGCGAGCGATGAGTGCTATCAGGACCTATGGTTTGGCGACACTGCCCCCCCGCCCTCGGCACTTGAAGTCGCCGGCCCTGACCTGCGCGGCATGCTGGCATTCCAGTCGTGTTCAAAACGCAGCGGCATGACGGGGTATCGCTCAGGATTCATCGCTGGAGATGCCCGGCTGATCGCGGCGTATCGCGGCTGGCGGGCGCATTTCGGAGTCGGGTCGCCAAGCTTCATCGAGCTCGCCGGCGCGACGGCGTGGGCCGATGACGCGCACGTCGCCGAGCGGCGGGTGATCTTTGCGGAAAAATACCGAGTTCTGGTCACAGGGTTGAACGACCGAGGCGTGCAGACCCTCCCCAGCCAGGCCGGACTCTACATCTGGGCCCGCGTTCCGGGTGAAGCCGATGCGGATGCCTATGCAGCACGTTGTCTGGACGCCGGCATCGTCATCAGCCCGGGCGGTTTTTTCGGTGCCGGTGGGGACGGCTGGTTCCGCCTCGCCTTGGTGCCAACGCTGGACGAATGTCAGGCGGCGCTCGCCATCTGGCCAGCATGATCGCATTCGAGCCAGCCAAGATTGCGCGGCTGGTTCAGGCTGGTTTTCAAACGGCGTGCGTTTGGGCGGGCAGCGTTGCTTCAGGTGTTCTTGCCTCCGCCTCGGATGCAGTCCCAGGCCTGCCACCGGCACTTGATTTAACCTCAACGCCAACCGCATGGATCGAGCTGGCCAATGACGCCTGGGGTCCGCAGCAGATCGATAATCGAGACGATGGGCGGACTGCTTCATTGCGGACCGGAAGTGGATTCAAGCGTTGGCGATTGGCCCTCGATGCGAGCATGCTGACCTCAAAAAGGTTGGGGTTACGCAGCGATGAGCTGACCGCGACCCTGGGTTATGCGTTGCATGAAACGACAGAAAGCGCCGTGGTGGTGGTTGCCGGCACGCGCTTGGCCGGCGAGCTCGGCGGCGCTGGAATCCAGCGGTGGTGGCACGAAGCCGTCGGCTACACCTACGACACGCTGACCTATGCCCCGACCGGTATCGATGTGCAACCAGTGGCGGGAATCGCACTGCACCGGGATGTCCGTTGGTCATCGCTGCGAATTCGCGGGATGCTGCAAGGCCTGGTAAGCGGTCACGGCGAAATTCAGGGTCTGGGCGGAATACATCTGCTGGCCGTCGTGCCTGGAGCGTGGTGCTGGCTTGGGCCTGAATGGCGGATTCGCGCCGGCGCACCGGTTGGCCCGGTGGCGGCTGACATCGCCGAGCACGAACGCGGTCTGTGGCTGGCGAGTGGCCTCCAAATCGGAATCTTAACGACCTCGGCCGGAGCCAGCGCCAACGGTGAAGACGTGCAAGGATCGGTAGGCCTGGCGAGTGCGACAGCACGTCATGCTGGGCCAGGCTCTTGGCAGGTAGCGCTGGAGCTTGGCGCGACCTTGACCGCGCCCGGTCTGATCCAACGCCTGCGCCTGGCGTACCTCGCATATCCGATCGAATTTCGCTGCGACACCCGCGCCGGTTCCGTGCCCGGTCAGATCTACGCCCATGATTCCGTTCGTTATCGCCAAGTGTCCATCGGCCCGGGTTGGGCCCCTCGGCTGACTGCGGGCAACTTTGGCATCGGCCCCGATGTGGAGGGCGGTATCGGGTGGCGCGTCGAAGGCATCGTCGGTGAGGACGGCTCGCCGGAATTGCCTCCGCTCCGTCAACATGGTGCAGTGCTGACCATGGGCGCGGGCCTGGGCATTGACTACGCCATCGAGCCAAGCCTCAGCGTAGGGGCTGCCTGCAGTTGGGATGTTGCCCAACCGTTGGTCAGGCCCCTCCTGGTCGGCCCAGCGACCATGCTTGATCTCAGCACGGGCTGGAGCCTCAAGATCGGTTCAGCGGTTCAGTGGTAGACTTGCCGAAGAGAAAATCATCAGCGCTCAGCTTTCGCCGGAACGAGGCGCAAATCGCGCACGGCGTCGGCTGGCGACAGCCGGCGCAAACCCGACACCAGCCCGAATTCCGGATCCGTTGAGATCACTTCGCCGATGCCAGCTGCGATCATGATCGCGGCGTGGATGCTGACCCGGGTGCCGAGACGCGGATGACGACGCAGCAGTTCAGCGGCGGCAACCACGGTCTGGCCGGCAACAGGCAATGGGTACGGAAATAATTTTGCCGTCAGGCCAACCAGTTCGATGCCGAGAAGCCGGGCCTGTTTCCAGGCCGCGGTGTGCAGCAGCTCCTGCATTACTTCGGTGGATATTTCGCCGGTGACCGCACCCCGGCCAATGGCTTCGACCAACGTCCGGCAGGCACTTGAGGTCGCGAGATCGCCTTCTTTCCCTGTATTTCCCACGGCACTCGCGGCGAGAAGCAGCACCGTGGTATCGCAGTAGATCCTCACCGGAGACCCTCGGTACGCGCCAGCGTCAAAGCCGCTTCAAGATGCTCGGGGTCCAACGGCGGCATGTTCAGCCGACACAGCTGGTTAGCCGCCGTTTGCCGTTGATCGGTATGAGTCAGATACCGTTCCCGAACGGCTTGGCGGATCAGCTCACCCACCGATACCCCCTGACTGGTCGCCAACGCGTCAAGTTGGCTGAATTCAGCGGGTTCCATCAAAACTTGAACTCGTTTGTCGATCGGCATTGAACATGTGTATAAGCATGCACATATGATTCAACCGATTATAGTCACATACATATGTGCATGTGACTAAAATTAAGCAGGTTTCCCAGTCACGGAATCGGGTCGGCTCTGGGGTCACGGATTAAACCAAACGAGCAAATATGAAAGGGGAATGAACGCTGAAAGTGCACGAAATGTCGCCGAAAATTACCTTTTGAAAAAGAATCAAAGTGCTACCACCCCACCCTCCAATGATCGATTTTAGCACCCACTCTTCGAACCCCCTGCAGCCGGGCCTGAGCCGCCGCGATTTTCTGGCTGTGCTGGCCGGACTTGGCGGAGCCAATCTGATGGGTTTGGCCGCGTGGGGTGCGCTTGAAGCGCTGCTGCCCGCTGGAAATGCCGAATCGTGGACCAAGGCAGTCTGCCGGTTTTGCGGCACCGGATGTGGCGTGATGGTGGGCATGCGTGATGGCCGCGTCACTGATATCCGTGGCGATGATCAGGCGCACAACCGTGGCGTGATCTGTGTGAAGGGCTCGATGCTGCGTGCGCTGCCGTACGTCGAAGGCCGACTGACGACCCCGAAAATCCGCAAGGACGGCGTCCTCGTCAACGCAACTTGGGACGAGGCGATGGCGTTGGTCGCCGCCAAGTTCAGCGAGGCGATTTCCGCCCACGGCAAAGACAGCGTGGCGTTTTACGGCTCGGGTCAGCTGTTCACTGAAGAGAGCTACACGGCAAACAAGTTGTTCAAAGCCGGTATCGGCACCAACAACGTCGATGGCAATCCACGCCTGTGCATGGCCTCGGCTGCAGTCGGCTACACGCAGGTCTTTGGCAAGGATGAGCCGCCCGGCTGCTACGCCGACATCGATGACGCCGACTGTATTTTCCTGATCGGCGCCAATCCATTTTCCTGCCATCCACCGTTGCACGAACGGGT
>JANYGY010000027.1 GCA_025362255.1 Planctomycetales bacterium | reverse complement strand
GATGGTGGTCATCGGCGGTTACGCGACCTTCGTCAGCAAACTCGATCTAGAAAACCATCCAGACCGCCCGGCGTGGCTCGATCATATCGATCCCGGGACCCTCAAAACCAAATTGGCCGGCGCGCTCATCGGGGTTTCGGGAATTCACCTGCTGCAAACGTTTACCGAAATCGGTATCAAGCTGAAAACAGGAACGAGCATCGATACCAACCTGGTCATGTGGCAAGTGATCATCCATCTCACTTTCGTGATCTCGACCATCATCCTCGCGTGGAGCGACCTGCTGCTTGAACGCAAACTGGTGATGGCCCACAAAACCGGACTCAGCGAACATCCGGCCTGATAAGGTGGAAGACTTCAGCTCGCTCTAACGACAACAGCGAGTGGCTGACGCCACTCGCTGTTGTTTTGGTGAACATCGCACACCGAATGTGCGATGGTCTCTGACCTCTTTCTGACCTGCCTCAGTGAGCCATGGCCGAAACGCCGCCGCCCTTGCCCTTGTGAGCGAGGTATGGGGCATCCGGCTTGGCATGGTCGCCGTATTTCCCGGCAATGTAGTCGGCCGCCATCTTCGCCAGCGATACGGTCGGCACGCCGGCAGCATGGCCCGCTTGACCGAATTGGCGCATGCGCTCCTCGACAATCACCTGCATGGCAGCCCGAGCCGGCGTCAAGTATCCACGAGGATCAAACTCGGCCGGCTTTTCGACCAGATACTTGCGGATGGCCGCTGTGATCGCCAGTCGGTTGTCCGTATCGACATTGACTTTACGGACCCCGGCCTTGATCCCGCGTTGGATTTCTTCGACCGGGACGCCGTAGGTCTCTTTCATCTTGCCGCCGTATTTATTGATCTCATCGATCAGATTCTTTGGCACCGAAGACGATCCGTGCATCACCAGATGACAATTGGGAATCTTGGCGTGGATCTCTTCAATCCGCTTCATCGCCAGAACATCGCCGGTTGGCTTCTTGGAAAATTTATAGGCGCCATGACTAGTACCCATGGCAACAGCGAGCGCGTCGATGCCGGTCCGCTGGACGAAATCCACCGCTTGATCAGGATCGGTCAACAATTGATCCAGCGTCAATTTGCCCTCGGCGCCGTGGCCATCTTCTTTTTCGCCCATGCCATGTTCCAGCGAACCAAGCACTCCCAATTCGCCTTCAACAGATACGCCAAACGAATGGGCGATGTTTACAACCTCACGAGTCACGGCGACATTGTACTCATAGCTCGCTGGAGTCTTCCCATCTTCCTCAAGCGACCCATCCATCATCACCGAGGTGAAACCCATGCGAATGGCGCTGATGCACGTATCCGGGGCATTGCCATGGTCCTGATGCATCACGACCGGAATTTCAGGATAGAGCTGAACCGCAGCTTCCATCAACTTGGCCAGGAACACATCGTTGGTGAACTTGCGAGCGCCACGACTGGCTTGGATGATCACCGGCGACTTGGTGGCCCGAGCCCCCTCCATGATTGCTTGGATCTGTTCCATATCATTGACGTTCAACGCCACGACGCCGTAATTGTTGGCTGCGGCATGATCAAGCAGGGGACGAAGGGGAATGAGGGCCATGAAGACTCCAGAAAAGGATGTTAAGAGGTGTGAATTTACAGGGGAAAGCATCCCTCCTGCGCTAAGCAGTTCAAGGATGCGTCACCGGACAAATCGCCGTGATGCTAAAGCGCCTGACCCACAAAGATTATAATGGCGATGTCGCACTGGCTCGTCGAATTTACCCAGAAACATGATGCGTTTCCTCGCGATTCGGGGGATGCGGACCCTCCCCCCTGCAGACTGCAGTTTCTGCAATGTGCTAATGACATCGGCCGCCCTTATTCAAGGACGGCCGATACATTCAACACACAGATAGAAAACCCAGCGTAGAAATCAGACGAGTTCGAACAGCGCCTTGGTCCCGTTATCGCCCAGCCGGAAGCCTGCGCGCAGAACTCGAGTGTAGCCACCCTGACGCTCTTTGTACTTAGGAGCCACCGTATCAACCAAAGCCTTGACGGCGTCGTTGTTATTTCCCATGGCCGACAAGGCCAAACGCCGGAAGTGCAATGCATGCGCCGGATCGGTGGCAGCCAGAGCCTTCTTGCCGTAGGTGATCACCTTCTCGGCATAGCGACGCGCCTCCTTGGCTTTGGGCAAGGTGGTGATCACCCGACCATGCTCAAAAAGCGCGGCTACCAGATTACGCATCAAAGCGATGCGGTGGGCCGAGGTGCGGCCGAGCTTGCGGTGGTCATTCAGATGGCGCATGGCGACAATCCAGTATTCTTCAGGTTGTGATGCTTAAATTTCAGCCGATTTGGAAGCCAGGCGCATGCCGAAGGCCAAACCACGATCAGCCAGTTTCTTCTTCAACTCTTTAGCCGCAATCTTTCCAAGGTTGCGGATGCCCGAGACCTCTGCCTCGTCCATCTGAACCAGGTCACCGACTGACTTGATATTGGCCGCCCGTAAGGCGTTCTCAGTCCGCACCGACAAATCGATACTGCTGATCTGCTTACCAAGGAGTGCGCTCTTTTCGCCGTCACCCTCAACCGTCAGATCACTGACGCCACCTTCAATCTCACGGCCGATTTCAAAATACTTGACGAACGGATTGAGATGTTTGCGGAGGATGTTGGTAGCTTCAACCAGAGCCAATTCAGGCGTGATCGATCCGTCGGACCACACTTCGAGATCAAGCGCCTCGTAATCAGTGCGTTTGCCCAAGCGAGTCGGGTTCACACTGAAAGCGACGCGTTGAACCGGACTATAGATGGTGTCGATCGCAATCGTGCCCACGGGTGAGCCATCGATGCGCTGACCCTCAGCAGGAACGAAGCCGCGACCGGCTCCAACATCCATTTCGAGGACGAAACGAACATCCTTGGTCAGCGTCGCGATAACCAGATCAGGATTGATAATCTCAACATCCTGATGTGGCGTGATATCGGCAGCCGTGACCGCACCCGTCGAGGACTTCTCAAGACGAATGACAACGTTTTCATCACTGTGAAGACGAAGTCTCAAACGCTTGATGTTAAGAATGATATGGGTGACATCTTCGAGAACGCCGTCTAACGAGGTGAACTCGTTGTTGGCGCCCTGCAGACGAATCGACCGTACTCCAGCGCCCTGAATCGAGGAGAGCAGGACACGCCGTAGGCTGTTGCCGATGGTGGTACCAAAGCCCCGCTCAAAGGGCTCAGCATGGAACTTGGCGTAATTCGCCAGTCCAGAGCCATCGGTCTTTTCAACGCGAGTCGGCAGTTCAAAGCCACGCCAGCGGATGCGCATGGAACCTCCTGAAAGGGGCAAGGGATCGTCAGTGGATGAAAATAAAAACCGGAGTCACCGGCGCAGATGCGTCAAACGCGACGCTTCTTCGGCGGACGGCAGCCGTTGTGTGGCAGCGGGGTCACGTCCAGGATCACCTTGACGGCAACTCCTGAACTCACCAGCGAGCGGATGGCGCTTTCGCGTCCCGAGCCTGGTCCACGAACGCGCACTTCACACTCTTTCAAGCCGAGCTTGATCGCCTTCTCGGCACAACGCTCCATGGCGAGCTGTGCAGCAAAAGGGGTACTCTTGCGGCTGCCCTTGTAACCAATGGAACCTGACGATTCCCAGGCCGCGACTTCACCATTACCGTCAGTGATGCTGATGATGGTGTTGTTGAAGGTCGAATTGATATGGACGATGCCGGAGCGGACCGTCTTTTTGATTTTTTTCTTATTATAAGCCATAGCTAGTTCCGATTACTTACGCAGGATCTTCTTGTTGGCGACGGTCTTCTTCTTGCCCTTACGGGTACGCGAATTGGTTCGCGTACGCTGCCCACGGCACGGGAGATTACGGGCATGGCGATAACCACGATAACAACCGATCTCCTTGAACCGAGCGATGTTGGCTTGGATCTCACGTCGAAGGTTACCCTCGATGACGTAGTTGTTCTCGATGTACGTCGCGATCTTACCGAGATCTTCCTCGGTGAGCTGAAAGGCACGACGGTGAACGTCGATGCCCGTGGCCTCACAGATGAGCACGGCACGATGCAGTCCAATGCCAAAAAAATGGCTCAGGCTGTACGGAACCTTTTTGTTATTCGGGATGTCGACACCGAGAATACGCGGCATGTTCTATTTCCTTACGAGCGATTAACGCTCAGCCTTGACGCTGCTTGTGATTGGGATCCGAGCAGATGATGCGAACTCGACCCTTACGGCGGACGATCTTGCAGTTCTCGCAACGGCGTCGAACGGAGGCTGATACCTTCATGACTTATTCCTAGTGATCCAGTGATATAATGAGGTCAGACGTCACGGAAGACGATGCGACCACGAGTGAGATCATATGGCGACATTTCGATGGTCACCTTGTCACCAGGTAAAATGCGAATGTAATTCATCCGAATCTTACCAGAGATGTGAGCCAGCACGACGTGCCCGTTGGGCAGCTCGACCCGAAATCGTGCATTAGGGAGCGACTCCCTAACTCGAGCTTCGAGACGAATGTTGTCTTCCTTCGCCATGGTGATTTAGAACCGCTTTCCAGACTTCTTAGGGCCCGACGTGCTGAGACCCTGATACTGGTGAGCC
>JANYGY010000280.1 GCA_025362255.1 Planctomycetales bacterium | reverse complement strand
GGTCGTGCTGCCACTGGTTCCACTGGCAGCAGTTCCGCTGCCAGTAGCCGGTGGCGTGCCGCCCGGCTGGACGGTGATCTGCACGACATCGTAAGCAGGTGAATGGATGCCATCGGTGACTTTGAGCGTCACCAGATAGATGCCGACCGCACTGAAAGTAGCAGTGGTGGTCAATTGTGTCGGGTCACCAAATGTCACGGTGCCGGGTGCCGTGGCTTGCGGATAGAGAGACCAGCGAGTCTGGACTCCTGATCCGCTCGCCACGCCGTTGAGAGTCGCGCCACCGAGCGCGGTCACCGTCTGATCGATGCCTGCGCCGGCGGTTGGTGCGCCCGGCGAGCGTGGGCCTTCGGTGGGGCCGGTGCCGGCGACCACCTCGAAGTCCGTGATATCGCACAGATCACTGCCGGCGTTGGTCGACAGGTGATCAAAGCAGCCCGCTGTCCACCGATCATCTGGACAGATGGACAGTGAGAAAAAATTTCCGTTATCGGCGACCAGGGCGCCGTATTTCTTGAGCGCTACGGCGATCGTCCGCTCTTCGGGTGTCCAGCTGGCGGGAATGGCAAAGGCGGCCTTCAAGCGCAGGCGTTGACCCATCGCCGGGACATCGGGCAAGGTCGTCGAGCCCGCTTGGTGCGAGGCCGGATACACATATTCCTGGCGCGAACGTTTGACCACCAGTCGCATGGCATGTTCGATAGTGCCGCGTTGGACTTCATCATAGCGCACCAGCGCTGGAAAAATTGGTAGCCCAGCAGCATCTGCCGAGGTCCAGCCCGCAGGCCGGGGAGTGTTGGCGTTCAGGCTGAACCTGGCGCCGGTCGAGGCCCGCCACGGCGGAGTCGTAGCGGTCAGGCTGATTTCGCCGGTTTCCCAGAATGAGCCACTGCCTGGCATGACGGCGATCGCGTGGCGGTCACCACCGACATGGTTCACGTCTTGCTGCCATTGCAGCAAGGTCAAACCGGGTTGTTCAGAGGGCCAGGTTTCGATCGGCAGATTGCTCGGCAAGGGCCACGACCCAACAGAGCCACCAGCTACTTTGAGATCGTCTGATTCATCAGGATAGTTGAATATGGTGACATCGACTCGCGCCTGGTTGTCGGGGATCACCACATAGTTCATCTCTTTGAACACCACGACGCGCCGCCGATCCGGATGCGTTCCGGCGAACACATCCGCGCGGATGGCGGTGATCATCGCGGATGAATTCGCGAGTAGCGGCAGAGTCGACACATCCTCGTTCCAGGCGCTGTCCCGCGGCATGATCTGGAGAGTCGACACCACCGCATCCGCCGCCGCGGTGTTGAACAAAAGCGGTGTAGTCACGGTCGGGGTCGGACCCAGGATCCGCCCTTCATGATTGATCCGTTCGGCAGCGGTGAGCGTGGCTCCAGCGAGCACCAGAAGAGGTAAAAAACGGTTCATGGTGACACTCTCCAAGAAGGGCGTTGGCACCGCAGAGGCTAACGCATCGACTGAATCCACTCACTACCAAGGTGAAATTCCGAAAACGGTGGATCAGGCGGGTGCCTGAGTCGCAGAGCGTCCGCGGTGGTGGCATGAGGGTCTGGGCGACCCACGCTGCGTTCTCTTCACCTGGCCACCTGCATAACCAACATCAGGCGACCACCAGCGTAGAGAGAGGCAACGAGGTCAGATCATGCGTTTCTTCCTGCTTACCGGCCTGATGTTCGCCCTCATGGCGCTCGCCCTGGTCACCTGGCCGAGCGTGCGCGCCTTTGCTGCCGATCCCCCACCGATCACGACGATTGCCCCGCCGGAGTTATCCATGGACGATGTTCTTCATTTCAGCGAAGCCGATTGGAAAAAGCGGCTGACGCCTGAGCAATTTCAGGTCCTGCGCCGACAGGGCACCGAACCGGCTTTTTGCGGCGGATATTCCGCGACCAAAACCCACGGCCCGGGGACGTATCATTGTGTCGGCTGCGGAGCTGAGCTGTTCACCAGCACGACCAAATTCGATTCTGGTTCGGGTTGGCCGAGTTTCTTCCAGCCGATTTCGGGAAAGGTCGGCGAAGAAGTCGACAACGCCCACGGCATGGAACGCACCGAGGTCCACTGCGCGCGCTGCCACGGCCATCTCGGTCACGTCTTCAATGACGGCCCGGCGCCGACCCGGTTGCGCTACTGCATCAACGCCGTGACCTTGAGTTTCGTCTCGACGCCGGCGACGGAGTCCAAAAAAGACTGAAACACCGACCATCTGCGCCGGCCCTCGGTCTGAATGACGACTTGCGGGCGGGCAGTCTGGGACTTCACTGGGCTGACTATGTCAACTGACCCTTCTTCAGACGCCGTTGCCCATGACCCGATCCAGCCCGTAGCGTTCGAGCAGATCGCCGTGACCGCCGAAGCTGGACTCGCCCCAGCGCGTCATGGCGCGCAGATCGGCCGTTACACGCACAGCCAGCTGGCGGCGATGCACGGTAAGCGCGGGCGCAAACCGGAGGAATTCTACGAATTGTTTCCGCGGGATCCGAATGCGGCGGCCCCCGCCGCCCCGGTCGGCGCCCGGAAAGCCAAAAAGACCCGCTCGCGCTCATTTGTCGCGGTCAGCAGCGCGGTGATCGGTGACCACACGATTGATGAACTGCTGGAGATGATCGGCACGACCGGCTCCAAGCCGGTGGCCTACACTATTTTGCATCAGGCGGCGCAAGTGTTTGCCGATGCCGGGGCACTGCAGCTGGCACCGGTTGAGGTCGATCCGCTGCTCGTGTCGTTTGCCGCGGCGCCTAAGGGAATCCGCGAAGCGATCACCGCCCTGTTGGCAGCGACGGCTACCAGTCCAGGTGCCGCAGCGAGACGTAAAACGCGGATGAATGCTGATGGATCAGCAGCCGTGATGACCAGCGACGAGCCCGCGCCAGGGTCGGCGCCGCAGGTTTCCGAGGCGATCGCGTACCCCGCGATTTGATCGCGACCAACGTGTCAGGCGCTGGCATAAAGCGCTAGGCCCGACACGAAATTGCCAAAATTTGACATCAAGGCATCTGGCGGTCTCTCACTCCGGGTGTCATGGTCTCGGTGTCCGGTCACATTCATTCCCCGACCGGGCGCGGAGGCTGCCATGTCCAATCCATTCCCCACCCCTCGTCTTCCTGCTGGTTCTGCCGCAGGTCGCCCATCGCAACCCGATGCCAGCGCTTTCACGCTCATCGAATTGCTCGTCGTCATTTCGATCATCGCGATTTTGGCCGGCATGCTGATGCCCGCGATCAGCATGGTTCAGGAAATGGCCCGCCGGACGTCATGTGCAAACAATCAAAAGCAGATCGGTCTGGCGATGCACGTCTATCGCAACGACAACGATGGCCTGTGGCCGGTGCGCCCGACGGCGCAAAACGGGGCGTATCTCGCTAACGCGGAATCGGCCTTCACCGCCGTGGGCAGCCTTGAATTCCTGGTCACGGCGACAGGCGGTGACCTCGGACCGAATGTGTTCAAGTGCGGCTCGAACAGTATGGCGAAGCCCCCAGTGGCGGCGGCGGCCACCCTCGGCTTCGCCACTGGCACTGGGCTGTGGGAGGCCGCGCTGACCACCAGCGCGTATGCCTACGACCTGCGCATTCCAGCGAACGCGACGAGTGTCCGCGTGATCCTCGCCGATCGGCCAAAGGGCAACACGCTGAGCGACGCCACCGCGCACCGTGGATCCGTGAGCATCGTCGCATTTGCGGACGGCCACACCGGCTCGATCAATCGGGCCAGCGGCACCGCCGCCACCGGCACGGCCACCGACTGCATCACCGGGGGAACCCTGACGGCGGTGTCGTTCACCAATCGCGACGCTGGCGACGACAACATCTACGATGACAACGGCGATGGCCTGACTCCGGTCGTGAACGAGCTCTTCGGCAACGGCTCGACTTCGCGCGCCTGGGTGCGTTGAGCTTGAGAGACTGAACAGGAGAACGCAGAGGCGCAGAGAAAGGCAGTGAGAGGGGAGATAGGAGAGAAGGGCGGAATGGTTTGTGGGAATCGGAAGGCCCCGTGCTTGCTGCCCTCATCCCTCCTCTTCCTCCTCTTCCTCCTGTTCTCTGCGCTCACCTGTTTTCTGTACTCTCCTGTTTTTATTTTGGCCGAGGGGTCCGTAAGGCTGGCCGCTGCGGGGCGTCATCAGGAGTATGAAAAATATACTTTTGTGTGCCGTGATGCTGACGGCGCCCGTGGTTGCGGCCGAGGCTCCGCGGCCGGTGAAGCCTGGGGATGCGACGCCGCAGCAGAGCGTCAAGGCGACGGGCTTTCTCGGCGTGCAATTGGATGAAGTCGACGAGGCGTTGACCTATCATCTTGGTTTGGCCAATGATCTGGGCGTGTTGATCACCGGGGTTGCACCCGGTGGCGCTGGTGACGCGATGGGCCTCAAAATGTTCGACGTGGTGGTCGCCGCCGAAGGGACGCCGATTTATACGCCCCGGGCTTTGATCGAATTCATCAAGGCGAAAAGCGCAGGCGATGCCGTGAAACTCACGGTCCGACGCGGCGCGACGAGCATCGAACTCGATGGTACGCTCGCTGCCCGGCCGGCCGAATTTGCGCAACCCGAGGGGCATCGCTTTCCCCATCAGGGACCATTTCAGGAACGTCGCCCGGATCGTCTCCTGCCCGGCCAAGGTCCGATCACCGGCCCCGGTGGTCAACGTCGCGGAACGATCGCTCAGCCCGACGGCACGACGATGGAATGGAGCATCGACGAATCTCCCGAGCCGCCTGCCCCCGCGCTCAAACCGGTTCCATGAGCGGGGGAAACGGTGGGAAAAAAACAGCGGTAGAAAACAAGAGGACGCAGAGACAAGAAGGTTGAGGCAAGGCGAAGCGTCGACCGTGGCATGGGCGGCCCGCCCATGCGTGGCAATCAACAGGTAACGG
>JANYGY010000266.1 GCA_025362255.1 Planctomycetales bacterium | reverse complement strand
CGCCGTCGCGCCGTAGCCGACGAGCAGGGCGAAGTGATGCGTCTCGCGCGGCTCGCCCGATTCGACGATCAGGCTGCATTGGCTGCGCTTGCCGGCGCGGATCAGGAAATGATGGATCGCGGCGACTGCCAGCAGTGCCGGAATCGGTGCTTGGTCGGCGTTGACCCCACGATCGCTGAGGACCAGCACGGTGAAGCCGGCATCAACCGCTTTTTCAGCTTCGGCAAACAGCTCGGAGAGCCGCTTTTCCAAAGCGTCCGGACCGTCCTTGGCCGGGAACAGCGTGACCAGGGTGGTGCCGCGGAAGCCCGGGATGTCGGCTTGGCGCAGAGCTTCGAGTTCGGTGTCCTTGAGGATCGGCTGATCGATTTCGAGCATCCGGCAGTGCTCGCTGCTCGGTTCAAGAATGTTGCGCGCTTGGCCGACATACTGGGTCAGCGACATCACGATCTCTTCGCGGATCGGATCCACTGGCGGATTGGTGACCTGGGCGAAGAGCTGTTTGAAATAATTGTAGAAGGGCCGCGGCACGTTCGACAGCACCGACACCGGGGTGTCATCGCCCATCGAGCCGACCGGTTCCTGGGCGTCGATCGCCATCGGCGCGATGACGATCTTCAGGTCTTCCATCGTGTAACCGAACGCCTGCTGCTGCTGGCGCAGGGCTTCATGACGCGGCATCGGCGGCTGCGCTGGTGCGGGCAGCTGATCGAGGGTGATCTTGTTCTGCTCGATCCAGCCGGCGTAATCCTGGGCTTTGGCGAGTTCCGCCTTGATCGCGTCGTCTTCGAGGAACACCCCGCGGGCGGTATCGATCAGGATCATCTTGCCCGGCGATAAGCGGCCTTTGCCCACCACTTTTTCTTGGGGGAATTCCAACGTGCCCATTTCCGACGCGTACAGGATCTCGTTGTCGCTGGTGATCTGATAACGCGCCGGGCGCAGCCCGTTGCGATCGAGCGCGGCGACGATCTGCACGCCATCGCAAGCGACCATGTTGGCCGGGCCGTCCCACGGCTCCATCATCGTTGCGTGGTATTCGAAAAAGCCTTTGAGCGGCCGCGAAAGGCCGGCTTTGGTCGACCACGCCGCGGGCATCATCATCGACAGCGCATGCGGCAGGCTGCGGCCGGTGCGCACCAGGAATTCCAGCGCATTGTCAAAACACGCGGTGTCGCTGCCGCCTTCGATGATGACCGGTTTCAAATCCGCAATCGCGGCGCCGATGTCCTTGTGCGCGAACAGCGCTTCACGCGCCTTCATGCGGTTGACGTTGCCGCGCAGGGTGTTGATTTCGCCGTTATGCGCGACGAAGCGGAACGGATGCGCCAGGTCCCAAGTTGGAAACGTATTGGTGCTGTAGCGTTGATGGACCAACGCGATCGCGGAAACAGCGCGCTCGTCATTTAGATCGAGGAAGTATTCGTTCAGCGTATGGGCGAGGAACATGCCCTTGTAGATGATGCTGCTCGCCGACAGCGAATTGATGTAGAACAGCGCGCGGCCATTGAGTTGCCCTTGACGGATCGCATTTTCCGCCCGTTTGCGGGCGAGCAGCAGCTTCAATTCAAACTGCGCGGGAGTGACTTTATCGACGCCGAGGCCGAGGCCGACGAAGACCTGCTTCACCAGCGGTTCGCTGCCCTTGGCGACTTTGCCGAGCGTATGATTGGCGGTCGGCACGTCGCGCCAGCCGAGCAAGGTGAGACCGTGGTGCTTGATTGCCTTTTCGACTTCACCGATGCACGCCGACGATTCCTTGTCGCTGCCTTTCGAGAGGAACACCAGGCCCGTGCCGTACGCCCCCGCCGCGGGCAAGGTGAACGGCACCACCGCGCGGTACAGCGCATCGGGAATCTGGATCATGATCCCGGCGCCATCGCCATCGAGCGGATCCGCACCGACCGCCCCGCGATGGTGCAGATTGCACAAGACGCTGATGCCGCGCTTGATGATGCCATGCGATTTCACGCCGGCGATGTTGGCGAGAAAGCCGACGCCGCAGGCGTCATGCTCGTTGGCCGGATCGTACATGCCTTGAGCGGAAGGGAGGCCGTGCCGGGGGACGTCAGAGAGAGTCATGATGGTACGTTTCGCGATGCGAGTTGAGGCAAGATGAAGAAGAAAATGGGATCTGGATCAGGTGGCAGCGGCGCGGTGCAAAGTGGTCGTTTCGCTGGCGGCCGGGTCAGCTCGGGTCAGCTCGGCGATGCGGGCGCGGAACTCGCCGATCGTGATGAGCTGCTCATAGGGAGCCGGTCCGACCATCGGGCGGGCGCCCTCAAGATGCAGGACGCGATGGTCGTGTTCCCACAAACTCGCCAGCGGATTCAGGCCCGTGGCCAGGATCAAGCCGACGCGGCCCTCGTGGACCGGGATGTTCAGCACCGGCTGACCGGGCCGGCCGACCAGCAGGATGCCCTGGAAATCAGCGCGTCGGCAATCGTCGGCCACATGGCGCAGATTGGCCAGGGCGCCCATTGGGACTTCGCGGAATGACGCCGTGATCGCCCCGCTGCCGCTTCGCGCCGCTTGCGATACCGAGGTGAAATTGGCGCGGATGAACACTTCATTGGGCGACAGCGAGGTGCCGTCGTAGCGCACCATCTCCAAGAAATGCTGAGGTTCGCCCCCCCGCATCTGGAGCAGGCCGCCGAAGATCGGGTGAGTCGGGACGCCGCGCCGCAACAGCATCCCGGCGAGAGTCAGCGAACACATCGTGCCCAGGCCGACGCAGCCAACCGGAACCTCGCGCCCGAGGATGTCCTCGCCAGGAGCCGCAAACAGCACCCGCGAGCCGACCGCGAGTCCCGCAGCAAAGACGGCTTGAAGGTCATCCAGCAGGGGGGCGAGCACCACTTGCGGGATCACATAGGCGTTGATCGACACCAGCCCGGCACCGCGCGCGAGGTCGAAGCCGCCGTCGCCGCCAACCCGGCAGACGGTTTCCTCCATATGGTAGAGGATCGACCCCAGCCGTTTGCTGACCGTCAGCTCGCGCGCGACCTCGGCGCCCGCCGGAGCCAGACGATAGCCCCGACGACCATGGCGCTCGATCAGGCCGGCTTCGGCCATTTCGGCGAGATACAGACGCAACGTCCGCTCTGACCATTCGAGTCCTTGCGACGCCAGGGATTCGAGGAGATCGCGCGAAGTAACCAGCTCTTTCCACGGTTGATCGCGCAGCGCCGCGAGGATCGGCTGATAGCGATCGCCATGCTGCTCCAACAGGTCGCGCAGCTGCTCCGGCGACGTGCTGCCACTGACAACGGCTTCATCGGGCTCGTCGAGGTGCAGGGCAGGAGTTTCAGGCGCGAGTGGCATGGAGAGGTTTACTTAACGGCAATGATTGCCGTTAAGTCGGCGCTGATTAAAGGACGATGCTGCCCCATTCAAGGAGTAATCTCGCCAAAATGTCTATCGGCGCGTCATTTGATGCGGAGATCGACTTAAATCTACGGCAGTGATTGCCGAAGACAGCGGCATAAATCACTTAAATCGGCTGACGCTCGACCGCGACGGCAGCGAGATGCCCGCCAAATCCCAGACTCAGTTTCCACAGGCGCCGAGCGGGCGATTCAAGAGCGAGCGCAAGCTCGATCGTGCCGCTGGCGCCGAGGGTGTGGCCGATCAGCGGCTTAAGCATCAGTCGAGGGCTGTGGCGCCAGGGCCCGTTGGCGAGCCCGGCGAGTTCATAGGCATCTCCGGCCAGCGTGCCGGTGGTGTGGGTGACGATCACATCCGGGTGGGGCGAAACCTCCCACAAGGCGCTCAAGGCCGTGGTCAGGGTGGAGGGATCCGTGAAATGGGTTTCGTGCCCGGCATCGCCCAAGCGCACCCCCGCGACCAACCGCCAGGGTGCGGCGCCCGCGACCAACGCCAACACACCCGCACCGGGGGCGGGAACAAATCCTGGAGCGGCGCGCGACTCATCTCCGGCGCGTGGGTCTCCAGATGGGCACAAGACCCCCATGCGCGCGAATCCCGCGTGCAGCCAGTCCGGCAAAGCGCCATCGGCGGCGCCGACCAAGGCCCGTGTGCAGGTGCCCTGGGCGATTCGATCAGCACCTGCAAGTAGAGTGTACAAGCCCGTCGAACACGCCGCAGCGGCAGCGCACGGCACATGCACTCCGATGGCGAATTCGCGAGCCATCTGAGCGCCGAGGTGGCCTGGTCCGGCAGTCGCGGCCGAGTGTGCATTGAACGCCCACGGATCGCCTTTGCTCGTCGCCAGACCCCAGGCGATCGCGCCCGGCAGGTTGCTGATCGCGGCCCAGGGCGTGGCGATCGCCGCGCGCAGCATAGGCGCGAGCCGCAGCGAGGGCGCGAGCCGCAGCGATGGCGCCAAGTCGCTCTGCGGGTCAGCCGATCGCGGCAGCAGCCGGGCACCCGAGCGCAAGGCGCCCCACGCAGCCGCGGCGCTCATGCCGGCGATGCGGCAATCCCACGCGGCAATGCCCAGATCGCGGTAGACGGTGGCGTACATCGGGGGCGCAGCACACGGTGCGGCTGCTGCCCGGCAACCCGCATGCCTGGAAAGCGCTTCCAGCGTACGCTGGCAACCAGGGCCCACCCGGCCCTGCCCGCGCTTGCGGGGTCGGTGCATGCATGGCACGGTCTGACAACGCTTTTATCGACCCCTGGACCATAGTCATGGCTGACGCGACCAAACCTTCCACTGCTGCTCCCGAGACCTTGCTCACGATGACCAAGGAGAACTTGGAATCCGGGCTGCGCGGAGTCCCGGTCGGCTATTGCACGACCAGCGCCGTCGAGGCTGACAAGGGTCTGTTCTACGTCGGTAACCCGGTCGAGGCGATCGGCCACCGCGATCCTGAAGAGGTCATCTACCTGCTGTTGCACAAACAGTGGCCGACGGCGGATCAGCGCGCGGCATTCAGCCGGGAACTGGCAGCCCGCGCCACCGTCGAGCCGGGCGTGTTCGAATCGCTGAAGGCTCTGCCGCGGCATGGCCATCCGATGAAATGGTTCATCCATGCGATCAACGTGTTGGGCATGTTTTCGACCAGCAAAGGTGACTACCGCACCGACTGCATGGATCTGATCGCCAAGATCCCCACCGTGACTGCTGCGATCTTCCGCCTGCGAGATGCCTGGGGCGCTCCGATCGCGCCGCGCAGTGATCTCGGCTACATGGAAAATTTCGTACACATGCTCGGCGTCCCGGGTCTGAGTGCGCCGCAGAATGCCAAGCTGGTCAAACTCATGCGGGTGTTCGAGGTCGCCCACCTCGATCACGGCGGCGGCAACCTGTCAACCTTCACCGGCAAGACCGTGGCCTCGGGCAAGGCTGACATGTACGAGTCGATCCTCGCCGCCATGGCCGGGCTCGCGGGTCCGCTGCATGGTCGCGCGAATCAGGAATGCCTGGAGTTCATCAATGAGTGCGTGGCGTCCGTCGGTGCCGCCAATCTCACCGCCGAAGCGGTGCGCGTCATGATCCAGAAGAAGCTCGATGCCAAGCAGGTCGTCTACGGCTTTGGCCATGCCGTGCTGCGCGTCGAAGATCCGCGCGCCCGTCTGCTGCGCACCGTCGGCGAAGACATCTGCCCGGATTTCCCTTTGTTCAAGATGGTCAAACTGCTCGCCGAAGTCGTGCCGCCGATCCTCAAATCGAATCCCAAGATCTCGAACCCGTATCCGAATGTCGACAGCGCTTCCGGAGCTCTGCTGCAGGCCTGCGGCCTGATCGAACCGGAATATTATACCGTGCTGTTCGGCATGTCGCGCACCGTGGGCATCGCCGCCCAGATCGTGTACGAGCGCTGCGAAGCACGCGGCGGCAAGGGCGTGCCGATCATGCGGCCGAAGTATTTCTATTCGCCGTCGGGGACGGCGAATGGCGAGGCCATTATCGCTGGGTCGGGCTAGTTAGTCGGGGGGCTCCGTCGCTCCGGGCCGATTCACCGACCGGGTTCGTCGCTACGCTCCTGCACGCGGCGGATGATATCGGCCCTGCGCTCCTCCCGCCCCCCAAACCCCCGGCTTCATCGCGCGGGGGCCGCGCTTGAACCAGGTGGGCTCCGCCCCCTGGACCCGGGGCAAGGGGCATACCCCCTTGCATCCCCACGGGCGTTGAAATGCGGCTCTGCGCCGTGGACCCGGATCCCGACGGACATTGGTATTTGAATGCAGCGGATATTATCTTACGTGACATGGGCGGCTCGCCCATGTGGCTCCGCGCCGTGGACCCGGGGCACGGGGCATCCCGAAGTTAAATGCAGCGGGTGTTG
>JANYGY010000221.1 GCA_025362255.1 Planctomycetales bacterium | reverse complement strand
CTACGAATTTGGGATTCTATAAGAATCGAAATAGACAAATGGAATGACGGAAAATATGGCAACCAAGGTGGTGGATTCTGGGTTGCTGGCATAATAGGAAATCATGTTTTATGGTATAATGACATTGAAGATGGCTGGAATGTTTCTAAATGGACAAAATTTGGTAAAATTGACGAATATTTTTGCAATCAACACACGTTGCAATTTGCAATTAATAGAATTAAATACTTTCTCCATGATAGATCAATCAGATGAATTATCCCACCGAAATGATGCGCCATATTTTTGTTAAAAGTTGCTAATGAAAATAGTTTTCCCAACAATCGTCTGTGAATAATGCTACGGGGCCAGCCCGAAAAATTAAAGTCAATTTACGTCCGCTGATTCTTGTCGTTGAACAGACCCGCATCACTCGAATAAACACCAATAAAATTTTCCTAGGTCCCAATTATCATGAACAGTCGAATTTCTATGTTTCTGCTTGGTGCCACTTTGGCATTAGGATTTACCGTTGCTTCGTATCTGCTATCAAATGCCATTAAATCAATGCGGCAAGATACTGGGATTAAAGTTAAGGGATATGCTGAGGTACAAGTGAAAGCAGATACCGCTACGTGGAAGATCAATATTAGTTCGAGAGATCCAGATGTAAAATTGGCATATTCAAAAGTTGAAAGTGATAGAAATACTGTTTTGGCTAAATTGGCTGAATTAAATATTATGGGTTCGGAGACAAAAATTGGATCAGCATCCATTTTCGAGGAAAAGGAAGTTGATGAAAAAGGAAATAAGAAGAATAAAATTGAATTTTACAAAGTTTCACAAGAAATTTCAGTAGAAACAAATAAGGTAGATCAAGTATACAATATTCAAAAAGAAGTAAGTGGACTAATAAAAATTGGAATAGATGTGGATTCCAAAATGCCTTCATTTACTTATTCCAAAATTGAAGAGGCCAAGCTGGAACTTTTAGGAAAAGCGTCACAAAATGCTTATGATCGTGCTTTAATAATTATCTCCAAAACGGGTGGCAAAATCGGAGCCCTCAAATCTGCTACTCAAGGTGTTTTTCAAATTGTCCCTAAAAATAGTACGGATGTTTCAGATTATGGCTCTTACGATGTAACTACCATTGAGAAGACCGTTAAAGCTGTCGTAACATTGGATTTTGAAGTCGCAAAATAGCATCCTCAAACTGTTCATCAGTCAGATGCACCAGACCGTATATTGCCTGTGATTATTCCTAGGTGGCCAGCCCGCAAAATCCCAGTCGATACACCACCGGTAAACTTTATCGGTCAGCCGTAAATCGCCCACGGGAACACGCGCACGCTGGGAAAACGCTGCGGCAGCCGCTCAGCAATCTTCCGTGCGGCTTCAGGGTCTTTGGCCAGAATGCCGAGGAATCCGCCGCCACCGGCGCCTGACAGTTTGCCGCCTACAGCCAAATCCTCGACTGCGCGAAACATCGCGTCGACTGCGGGATTGGAACAATGCGGATCGAGCTGTTGATGCGCGTGCCAGACCTCGCGCAGGATCCCGCCGAGCGCATCGAGATTGCCCAGGCTGAGGGCATGCTGGGCGTCGGCAGCCAAGCCGACGAGGCCGCGCAGGGCGGCAAGCACTCGACCGTCGCGGCGCAGATATCCGCGCACCACCATCTGCAGGACATTTTTGGCCAGACGCTCTTGGCCGGTGAACACCAGGACCAAGCGTTGCTCCAACTCTCGGCGGGCCGCGGCGGGCACCGTGATCGGCTCGACGCGCACCGTGAGGGGCCGTGACGGCACGCTGCTGATGGCTTTGATTCCTGGCCACAAAGCGCCGACTTGATCCTGCCAGCCACCGCCGGTGGTCATGCGTTGCTCGAGTACGAGCACCAAGTCGCTCACCGTCCGTGGATCATCGGGTCTGCCGGCGAGACGTTGCAGGGCGGAGACCAAGGCCGCGGCCAGAATCGAACTGCCGCCGAGGCCGCTGCCGCGCGGCACGCGTGACCAGGTGCGTACGCGACATCCCTGGGTGATGCCTGAGCCATCGCCAAAACCGCAGACCATCAGCGCCGTGGCCAAGAGCACGTGGGTGTCAGCCAAACCGATGCGCGCGAGTTCATCGGCGGCGCGGATGGTGCGGGTGGGGCCGCCTTCGATGACCAATTCGAAACAGCGCTCAGCCAGGGCATGGACCTCGGCGCCGACCGGCAGGCGGCCCTCAAGGGACAGCGCCAGATTCACCACTCGCGCCGGACGTTCGAGGCAATACGGCGGCGTGTCAGTCCAGCCTCCGGCGAGATCGAAGCGCACCGGCAGTTCACGCATCGCTGTGGCGCCAGCCTCAATACCCATGACCGGAGCTGCCGGGCGATCGGCGATCGCGGCGCTCACCGCAGCCTGCACCGCGCGCATCGCCTCGTCACTGGTCGCATCAGCGCGGGCCTGTTGGCCACCGGCGGCAAGCAGATCGGCGCGCACCTGCAGACGTCGGCTGGCGGGCACGCCCTCACCGGTGCCGCCGGCATCGGCAAGGGAGCCCAGAGCACGGCGCAGATGCGGCAACGTCAGTTGTGCGGCGAGCGCCGAGACATCGCGATCGAGGGCATGTTCAAGCACATTGAGCGCCCCGCGCACCGCCAGCCGGCCGGTAAGTTCTTCGTGCCGGGCGACCACCGCGTCGGGGTCGAGCCGGCGATGGATTTCGGCGAGGCTCAGCCGTTCGCAGGCGCGCCAGGCGTGTGGCCCCGCGGCGGGGGCGGCGGCGAGCAGCCACGACATCAGGCCGGCATCCGCAGGCCGCGGCATGACTGGAAACAGCTGCGCGTCCCACAAGGTCCGCGCCACCCCTGCGGGCCAGATCTCGTCAGCGCTGATGCCGTGGCGATCAAGCCACGCCGGCATCGGTTCACCGAGAAAACTTGAGAGTGGAAACAGGTCCTTGGGATGGTCGTCGACGCCACAGCACACCGACACCACATGATCGCCTCCGGCCAAGGGCACCTGCCACAAGCACGCATGATCGGGCACGCGCAGCGGCGCATCGGGCACATCGACGCCCAGCACCACCGCGCGCGCGCCGACCGACACCCGCGAGCCCAGGTGCGACGCGTAGACCAGGCTGCCGGCGCCGACGGCGGCGCCGGAGTCGAGCAGACTTGCGGCGACCACCGCGCCATCATCGACCGCCGGGCCGCATTCGCAGAGCACCCGGCGCGACATGCGGCCTTCCCAGTCGGCCTGCAGATGTTCCAGCGCTTCGGCAGTGGTTCCAAGGTGGACGAAGCGGAACGCCGGATCGCGATGTTCAACCAGGGGAAATGCGTGGAGCGCCGCATGCAGTTCGGCCCCCAGAGGCCGACCCTGCAACCACGTTTGGCGACGAGGCACGAGGCCCGCGGCCATTTCCTCGTACAGGCTCATCTCTTTTCCGCTGGCGATCAGCTCCAGCACCGGATTCGCCGCCCGCGCCGCCAGGCGCAGCAGACCAGAAAATGCGCCGCCGAAAAAAGCGTACACGCCGGTGTCGAGCAACGCCGCGCCTCCGATCAAGGCACCCGATGCTTGCAGCTGGGCAGGCGTTGCCTTCTGCAACAGATCTTCGACCACGCCGTCGGCTCCGACCTGGATCACGCCGTGACGGCTGGCCAGATCCAGAGGAGTCGGCGCAGTGACCACCAATCCGCCATCCGTCGGCGGCCGCAGACGTTCAGCGGCGAACAGCGGCAGGACATCACCGGTCAAGGTCAGCAGGCCGCCCGCGGGCATGGCTTGGGCCGCATGGGCGGCGACCGCCAGCAGATGATCGAACAGGGTCAACGGCACTTCGGCCGGGGCCAACAATGGGAATGGCACGAACAATTTGCCGATCACATTCGCCCACGGCAGCCGCCGACTGTCTCCGCCCGCATGGATGAGCAGCACCCGCTTGGTCGACCACTCGCCGGGCCTGGCGAGTTGCAGGGCGCGCAAAGCACCCAGCGTCGCGCCGCCGCTGCCAATGCGTTTGCCTGCCGGATCGGGCACCACCAGATCCAGGCACGACTCGGCGAGCAAGCCGCGCGCGCGCGCGCGAATCAGTTGCAGGCGATAGAGGGCCGCTTGCTGCGGACTGGCGGCGGTGACCAGGATGGCGTCCCACCCGGCAACCCGCTCAGGCACCGCGGCAGCAAGACGGACGAGGGCATGACCGGCAGCGAGATGAGCGAGAGACATGAAAAAACCAGGGTGATCAATGGGCGAGCGACAGGATTCTGGGTGATCGTGCCCAGCTCTGCTGCTGAATAAATGCTGAATAAATACTGAGTAAACGCTGTGCTGATTTACAGCACCGTGTCCAACGCAGCGACCACCGCCGCCACGTTCGGCCAGCCGGACGCGCCGCCGACGGTGCGGCCAAGCGGACTCCATGGACGTGTCCGTTGCGGATCGCTCACTCCGAAGACGCCGATCACTGGGGCGTCGACCGCTGCCGCCAGATGCATCGGACCCGAATCATTGGCAACCGTCACCAGCGCCCGCGCGCAGATCGCCGCATAAGCGCCCAGCGCCAGACCCGGCAGCAGGCGCGCTCCAGGCACCGCTGCCGCGCACTCGGCATCCTCGCCCGGGCCAGGGCACGCCACCACCGGCAGGCCGCGTTCATTGAGCACGCGCACCAAGGCTGAAAACCCCGGCCATATTTTCGATCGCCCGCGAATCGTGCCGGCGGCAAGTGGGCACACGACGACGTACGACGAATGAACCCCGACCGCGCGCAACGCTTCAGCGGCGGCAGCACGATGCGCATCCGTGAGACGTAGGCCGAGGGTGGCCGGTGGTTTTGCTGACAAGGGCGGCAAGGCGAGCCAGATCGCGACCTCTTGGGCCAAGCGCCAGAACGCTTCGACTTCGTGGCCACCGGAGGGGCGCGGCACTCCCCGACCAAGCAGCAACGTCCGGCATTCGCGGCGATAACCGACGGATCTCACCCCGCCAAGCCGCCATTGCAGCGCGCTGCCAAACGAATTGGTGAACAGTAATCCGCGAGGAATTCCCAGTGCGCGTACGGCCGCCGCGGCTGGACCGATGCCGACCGGCAATCTCGTGATCGGCCATTCGTGAGCCGCCAGCAAATCGCCGGCCCAGCCCTTGCCGATCAGATGCAAACCCACGCCACGTTCAGCCAGCGCGGTCATCGCGGGCAACGCCATGCACGCGTCACCCACCCAGTTCGGCAGCCGGACGACGAGCTTCATCTCACGTTGGCCGAAGATGATGGGAGTGGGAAATGCCCGAGGAGGCGACGGTCACAGCCCCAGGACCTGGGCCATGGCATAGCGTCCGGGCCGCTGCTGAGCCATGAAGGCCGCCGCACGCAAGGCGCCCCGGGCAAAGATGTCGCGACTGTGCGCCAGGTGGCCGAGCATGATGCGCTCGCCGTTGCCGACGAAATATACCGTGTGATCGCCGACCACATCGCCGAGTCGCAAGGCGTGGACGCCGATTTCGCCTTTGCGCCGAGCACCGACATCGCCCGCGCGGCCAAGCACCAGATCGCTGCGCGTGCGCCCGGTGGCCTCGCAGATGGCATCGGTGATGCCGTATGCGGTGCCAGATGGCGCATCCTTTTTGTGATGATGATGGGCCTCGACGACCTCGATGTCGTAATCACCGCCAAGGGCGACCGCGAGTTTGGCCGCCATCTGGAAGACCACATTCACGCCGACACTCATGTTCATCGCGTGCAGGACCGCGACCGACGCAGCTGCGTGCTGCAAGGTCTGCGCCAGCAGCGCCGGAGCGATTCCGGTGGTGCCTGACACCAGGCTCATGCCATGCGCCGCGCAATGCGCTGCGACCGCCGGGAACGCGGTGTGATGACTGAAGTCGATGACCACTGCGCCTGGTTTCACCGGTAATTCCGTCACCAACGGGGCATCCGATGGGATCCCCAAGGCACGCAATGAACCGGCTTGGCGATCGACCCCGGCGACGATCGCAAACGAGGTGTCTTCGCTCGCCAGCGTCAGGATACGTTGGCCCATGCGCCCGGCAGCGCCGTGCATGATCAGCTGAGTGGGAATCGTCATGGGCGGGGAAGCGTGATGGGGGATGAGGTCGGACAAGTGCCGACTGCAATTTGTGATATTTTCATCGCGGATCCAAGACCCTGGTTTTTTCTCGCACATGGGCGGGCCGCCCATGCCACCTGCGAAATCTGAAGTCTCAAGTGGCATGGGCGGCTCGCCCATGTGCGGGTGTTTTTTCTC
>JANYGY010000220.1 GCA_025362255.1 Planctomycetales bacterium | reverse complement strand
CCCACCGGTGATCCACCGGTGGGCTTTTTTACGGACATTCAGCAAACCACGAGATGATGCTCATCAAACTCGAACGCTTGTCGAAAACTTCGAGTTACTTGACCTTGGCAGCGGCGGACGCTTTGGACTTGGCCAAGGCGTCTTCGTTGACCAGCAGTTCCTTGACCTTGGTGGCCTTACCGACGCGATCGCGCAAGTAGAACAGCTTGGCGCGGCGCACCGAACCACGACGGATGACTTCGACGCTCACGACCTTGGGGCTGTGATTCGGGAAGATGCGTTCGACGCCTTCACCGGATACAACGCGGCGGACGGTGAACGTCCCGTTGACTTCGCCCTGACCACGGCATTTCGAGATGATCGTGCCGCTGAAAACCTGAACGCGCTCCTTATCACCTTCCTTGATGCGGGTGTTGACGTTGACGGTATCGCCAACGTTGAACGCACCGAGGGGTTCCTTGCGCAGAGAAGACTTGGCGACGTGATTGAGCAGATCCATGGCGACCTCGAAAGGCTTAAGTTGCCGCATCATTCAGACAGACACCACGACCAACGGGTGTCCCGGATGACGGGGCGAGAAAGATAGGCCTCGCGCTTGAGTGTCAAGAAGCCCGCGATCGATCCTGAGTGGACTGAGGTTGTTCAACGGCATGACGACTGCCGGGCACCAAAGCCGCTCTGGTCGCGGCTGCTGGGTTTGTCCGCCGGTACCAGCCGATCGCCACCGCGCTGACGATCGCTGCCAGCACCATTTCCGCGCTGGTCGCCTGGCTGGTGGTCACCGCTCCGCCGAAAGCGAAGGCATCGTGATCGCCACGCATCGCCTCGTTGGCGAAGCGCCAGAAACCATAGCCGACCACGGCCCAGAAAGTCACCTGGCCATCACGACGTCGACGACGCCAAAACCACAGCAGGCTGAACGCCAACACCGCACAGGCTAGACTCTCGTATATTTGGGTTGGATGCACCACCTGCCCAGGGTAGCGGGCACAGGCGATTCCCCACGGCATCGCAGTTGGGGCGCCGTAGCAGCAACCGTTGAACAAGCAGCCGATCCGTCCCACCGCTAGGCCGGCAATGACCGCCGGCAGCACGATGTCAGCGAACGCCAACGCCGGAATCCGCCGATAGCGGGCGTACCATGCGATGCCGGCAGTGGCGAGCAGCAGACCGCCATACCACACCGCGCCCCCGGCATCCAAATCGGCGGCGGCGACTAACGCGCGATGCACATCGCCGTGAGCCTCACGCAGGAAGGTCGGCCAGCGCTCGTACACGTACCGCGCCCGGGCGCCCACGATGCCCAAGACGATCGCGATCAGGAAACAATCCAAGAGGTTGTACGCCGAGATTCCGATGATGGCAGCCGGGCGGCGGATGACCAGGAATGCGACGCCAAAACCAGCAACCATGAAGACCGCATAGGCCGCTAGGTGGATCTTTCCGAACCACGGCACGAGACCGACCAACGCGGTCAACGCCGCGACCACGCACCCCACCGCCACTGCCAACCAGGGCCACCAGCGCCTGGTCCTGATCTCAGATGGTACAACCCAGCTGCATCCCAACGCCGCACATCCAGCGATGGTCAGCAAGACCGGGTGGAGAAAATCGATTGAGATCGCAGCCGCCATCCGCGTGAAGCCTTGTCTGGGTTGAATGTCTAGAAAAAAACGAGCGGACCGATTTTACCAAAAAATGAATCATCCGGGATTCAACCCGGATGATTCATCGATCGCACTGCAAGCGGACGAATGACCGGATTACAGCGGTGGCCCCGGTGGGCCGGCCAAAGGCTGAGCGAAACCACCGCCACCGATCACTTCTCGGATGATGGTGTCCGTGACTTGCTGGCTGACATCGACGATCACCTGTTGGCTGACTTGCTCGATGATGCTCGAACGCACTTCATCGATGACGCCACGGGACACATCATCAGTTGGCATCCCGTCGGTCATGCCCATCGCCCGATCTTCAGACCAACCACCCGTGGAGGTGGTGCCGTTATTGCGCACGGATCCGCTGCGCATTGCGGTGACCGGCAACTGTGGGCGACCGCTCAAGGTGTCGACCGGGGCAAACCCGCCGCCGACTGACCCGCCGAGTCCCTGGCGCGCCGAAAGATCGATCGCCTGGCCTTCCTGATTCAGCGCAACCGCCACGTCCTTGCGCAGATTGACCTGAACTTTGCCTTCGACCAACGCGATGTAATCCGTGTCGGCTTTGACTCGTTCAACGACGAACAAGGTGCCGGTGACCCGGATGTCGAGCGTCGAACCAAGGACATGCAGATCCTGATAAGGGCCCTTGTCACCGATGTTCGCCTGCAGCACGCCCTGCTCGAGATGAACCATGAGATGGCCGCCATCTTCTTCAGTCAGACGAATGATGCTGTTCGGGGACAGCATCAGATGGCATTCAGGCGCTTTAGCCAAGGTGATCCTGATCACCCCTTCGCCACTGGCGATAGCCGCATCGGGTGCAATCAAGCCACCAACGACGGCGGGCTTGCTGGCGATGGTGCCGCTGCCGAATTGCCAGACGCCAAGTTCGTCAGCCGCCGAAGCGATCGTCGACAGCGCCAGCAACGCCAGAGCCGGAAGAAAAGCGGGGATGAAAGGAGAAATCAGACGCATAGCAAAACTCCGACGTTATGATGTTTGAGTTGACGGTGGTTAAACACAGGAATCACCATGAGGCCGATACGCGCAGACCAACCTGCTTGCGATCGTATCGATTCTCTTCGTCGGTCGAGGTCCGCTTGGACAATCCGGCATAGGCGCCACCGGATATCCAATTGGCAAACCAATAGTCATAGCCGGCGGTCAGCGAGATCAGCTTCTGCTTTTCGCCGCTGCCCCCTGCGGAGGGCTCGGGATACGTGCGCATTTCATATTGTAGCCGCCCGGAAACGTCCTGGGTACCGGCTTCGGGCTTGTCACCGAAACGATACAAGGCGCCGACACTGGGGGTGATCGTGCGATATCCCTGATCGGCGTCGTGAGTGCGATTTTTGGCGACCTTCATCCCAAATTCAATGCGCCGGGTGATGCGGTTCGGCTCAAGCAGTAGCCAATGGCGATACGAAACATCATACAAGGTGCCGGAAATGGGATCGTTGTTGGCATATTCGACGTATTGGCTGCCAATCCCCAAAACGGCGACATTCGATTCAAAGACCTTGGCCACGAAGGCATTCACATTCAACGCGCTGGCTGCCACTTCGTGGTCGATGAAAAACCGATTGTAGCCCACCACGAGTCCTGGATCGAAACCACCCATGCTTTTGCCGACCGTCAGGCCGCCGCCAAAGCGCATCAGATTGGCCTTGGAGTTGCCGGGATAGGCATCGAGTTCCGCGCTGGCGAAAGCCCCTAGCCGACCGCGCGGTGAATCCACCAAGCGGGCATTGCCACGAAGTTCACCGGTCAGCGCCGAGCCCTTGGCGTCGGTCGCCGTCGGAGTGTCGGTGTTTTCAAGCAGAATGTTCGAGTCGTAGCCAGCGCCTAGGTTGACGCCGAAGGAGAACCGCTTGGTGATCGGCGCGGACGCCGGGCGATTACGCCGATTGGGATTGGTGAAAACCACGTCGTCAGACTTGGCGGCGACTGGCGCAGGAGTTGCCTCCTTGGTCACCTCAGAGACCGCTGGCGCGGATTCCACTGCTGGTGCCGGCACGGCTTCAGCAGCGGCTGGCGCTGGCACTGCTGCCGGTGCTGGGGCTGGGGCTGGATCCACGGCCGGGGCCGGGTCCACCGCGGGCGCCGGGATCGGAGCGACTTCTTCAGACCACACGGCGGTCATCAGCAAGGTGAGGGAAAGAAGCGACGTGGTACGGTTCATGATAGGTGTCATGGGATTTCAACGAGAACACGAAAACCGATCGGCATATAGGTGACCGATGGATCAACGCTCTCCGTGGCGGTGGTGGTAAACTTTAATGGTGAGTCGCTGGAGTACGAGCCGCCAGCGATGAGTCCACCACTAGCTCCTGCTGCTAGTGGTCCGTCGGATTCGGTATCGCCGAGCCACTCGTATTGATTTCCGGCTAGGTCACGATGGCCAAATGGGCCGATGTCGGCGGTAAAGGTACCGACTTTGACGGCTTTTTGGGTCGTCCCGACTGACAGGGCCGAGGCGGTGAACTGACCGATGAACAATCCACCCCACGGGTAAACCCGGCGATCATCGCCACCGTTTGCCGCAAACTGCCATTCGCGGGCAGTGGGCAGCCGGACTTTCTGCTTGGTCGATTTGGTCAGCCACGCGCAGAACGCCTCAGCGTCCTCGCGCGAGACTTTACCGATCGGGATTTGCGGGTCTTCGCTGAGGACGATTTGTTTCAGGAGGCCTTCATCTTTGCTGTCAGAGCCGAACTTGAAAAAATAGGGTACTAGGTCATCGCCCACCTGACCCATCGGCACAAACGGCAATGGCAGTGATTTAACGGCCACGAAGGCCTCGCGGTGACGCTTGGCGATGGCCGCGAAGATCGCCGGGCTCATCAGGAAATCGAGGTACTGTTTGGCGGTTATCTCAGTGGTCCCGAGCATGAATGCCTTCTGCTCGCCGTTGGCAGGGACGTAAGCCAAGGGCAAGCCATCGATTGCCGGCAGCGCACCCGGCCAGGCGACCGTACGATTCTGCCCATTGGTGATCACCACCGACATCAGAGCCGCACCCGCTGTCAGCTGATAACTGCCGGCGGGCAGGGTGACCGCGACATTGGGATTGAGCGCAATCGGATCGCCAACCGTAACTAAGCGGGTGTCAGGACCTTCATCAAGCAGCCGCGCGACCACCGGCGTGGCGGGCGATCCGGTGAGAGTCAGTTGCCCTTGATTGTCGAGTTCGCGTTTGAAAGACCCGTCGGGATCGTACCGGCGGATGAGATTCGCAAAGGCATTGATCTCTGGCAGGCTGCGGGTTTTGCGCGCGTCACGTAACCGCGAGAGATACAATTGGCAGAGCGTTTTCCGCACCTCGATCTGCTTGGGATCAGTGGCGAATTCGCCCAAGGCGGCGAGGGCGCTGTTTGCCCGGCCCTCGGCCAAGGCCCAATGTTCAGCGATGGCGGTTCGCGCTGACTTCTGCTCCGCGACCGCGCTGAACAGCGGACCCTGCTTCTCGACTGATGATCGGCCCAGCTCGCGACCCAAACGCTCGATCCGTGCGCTGGCATCGGACGCCTTCTGATACTCGACAGCGATGAACTGCTGTTCCTGTTTGACCTTGGCCAACTCTGTATCGGCAGCATTCACGGCGGCCAACCGGCGGGCTTCGCGTTCGGCATCCTGTTTGGCTTTGAGGACATCGAGCCGCAATTGCGACGCGGTTTCGTCACGCGGGACAAAGGTCAGCGCCACGTCGATCCGGGTCAGGGCCTCGTCGTATTTGCCGACCTTCACCGCTCCCCTGGCGATCTCCAACGCCCGGTCGCGATCCTCGCGCGCCTTGGCCGTGGCGAGTTCGTCCTTGGCCCGGGTTTCAGCGGCGACCAGTTCGTCGTTCAACGCGATCAGATCCTTGTCATCCGGAGTCTTGCCGCGCGCCTGTTCGAGCTTGGCACGCGCAACCTCGTACTTCGCGGCGTTCAACTGTTCCCGCGCGGCAAGCTTCAACGGCGCGGCTTCGGCCACTAGGCGAGAACGATTGCGCGCCCGTTCGGCTTCGCCGCGCAATACCGAGAAGCGCTCGACCTGCTGCTGCGTGCCGGGCACTGCGGGCAGTGCTTCCAGGGCATCGAATTGGGTTTTGGCGACATCGAGCAACACGCCCACCTGGGCATCATCGCGCGGTAGCTTCTCGGCCTTGGCCAAGACTTCGTCAGCCTGGGCGCGATGTTTCTGTGCGTCCTCGGTGTCCTTGCGCAGCCGCGCATTCTTCAACTGCTCACGAATATCATCACGAGCCTTTAGAAAATCCGGATTCTGCGAATCGCGCTTGAGCGCCGCGACCAGGTTGGTGTTGGCTTCTTCATAGCGGCGCTCGGCTGACAGTTTCAGGGCCTCATCGTATAACGATTTGGCCTGCGTCTGATTCGCCCGGCGTTCGACTTCTTCGGCTTGACGGCGTTCGGCGTCCTTGATCGACATCGTGATCGAGGTCTTCAATTCCGGAATGCGGGAATCGTCCTTGATCAATTCCCCAGCCGTGGCCAGCAGCAATTTCGCTTCACGATAGCCTTCAAGTTCGTCGGCTTGTTGCGCGGCCGCGTACCGCTTTTGCGCTTCGTCAAACTTGGCAGCGCCGGCCACGGCGCTGATCCGCCCCAGATACCAGGTGGTGCCACCGATCGCCGACACGACCAGGGCCACCGCGGCGGCACCGATCTGCACTTGGCGTTTATGGGCGGCGACCCAGCTACCGATCAGTTCGATCAGGTTGCGCCGCCTGGCGAGCACTGCCTGACCAGCCAGAAAGCGCCGGATGTCATCGGCGAATGCGGCGCAGTCGTTGTATCGTTTATTCGGATCAAGCGCCATCGCGCGGTGGACGATGGCGACCAGATCCTTGTCCAACGTGGGCACCGCGCGATCGAGCGGAATCCAATCGCCGGTAGTGATCGCCGCCAGGGCTTCAGGCAGGGATTTGACTTCAAGACTGCGCTTCAAAGCGATCAGTTCGTACAGCGTGGCACCCAACGCGTAGATGTCGCTGCGCCCGTCGATCTGATCGAGATCGCCCCGCGCCTGTTCCGGAGGCATGTAAAACAAAGTGCCCATCGCCGAGCCCGTCATGGTCGCGCTGATCGCATGCTCGTCGCGCAACGACACCACTTCGCGCTCGATCTTCTGCACGAAAGCATTGTCGCGATCGGCCTTTTTAAGCACTTTGGCGATGCCCCAATCGACCACTAGCACTTCGCCATGCGCACCAAGCATGATGTTGTCCGGCTTGATGTCGCGGTGGACGACTCCTCGACTGTGGGCAAAGCCCACGCCATCGAGAACCTTGAGGAACATCAGCAAGATCTCTTCGTAGGTGAACCGTGCTGCCAGCTCTGCGCCCTTGGCCTTATCGGTTTCATATTCCGCTGCGATCTGGTCGCTCGTCTTGCGCACATCGGCAGACTTCGCCGCTTCTTTACGTTCCTTCTCGCTCAAGTAATCGGCGCGCGACAAAAGTCCGTGATGGATGCGCTGAAGTTTGACGACATCACCCAGGGACAATCCCTCGATCAACTTCATCGTGAAATAGAGGGACCCGTCCGGCATCACACCCATGTCGTGGATCGGCACGATGTTCGGATGCTCGAGCTGGGCGGTGACCTGGGCTTCGGCGAGAAAACGCTCTAATGCCTGCGGATCATCGGCGAATTTTCCATGAATGACTTTCATCGCGGCGCCGCGGCGGAAATCATTGTCCTGGATGTCGAGGACCGCCCCCATGCCGCCGGCCGCGAGGGGCCGATTGATGTGATAGCGTGCGTCGGTGCCTTGATCGTTCACCAGTTTCTGCAAGCCCGCCGGCACCGCTTGCGCACCGCGTGCGGCGGTCATGTCCGTAAGCACCGACGTGCGCGACAACTGCAAACGTTCGTCGAGTTGCTGATCCGTCAGTTGCAGACGATTATTGATTCGCGTACGGCCCAGACGCGTCAGACCCCGGGTGAAACTTCCCGACAGATTCGCGTTGATGGTCTGACTTTGACTGAAACTGCCGGTCGCTGGTCGTCCGGAAGCCAACTGCGAGCCGGTGGTGGAGGGCGGCGGCTGGGCGATGGTTTGCGCTTCTGAGGAAGAACTCGGCGCAGTAGGTGCCGTGTCATTCAAGCGCGCCGCAGCAGCTGCCATTTTGGTGTCGACCATCGTCGCGTCGGGGTCGACCGTCGCGCTTCCGGAAAGATTGGCCGGCTGGGTCTCGGCGGGGTCTCTCACATTCAGCTGCATCGGCAAAGTCTGATCGGTCGAGGGACCCGACCCGGCCGCCGGCGCCGAGGCCGGCAACGTGCTGGCTTGATCCCAGCCCTTGGCCGGCACTGTCGCTTGTAAGTCCTCACTGTCCATGCGTTTTGAAGGATGCTCAGGCGATGGCTGAGTAGGCCGCTGGTCCGGCACGGTTGCCTGCAGGTCGTGGGCATCGGGCACAGAACGATTGGAACGGTCAGTCATAATCGGCGGATAACCTGGTATTAAGGCTCATACAGTCTTGAAAGGAGGCCTGCGGTGCAAGGAGGGATGCTGGTGATATCGCTGAACATACTCACATAACTAAATCACATCCATTCTTCATCGATCCCAAACTAAACGACATATGAAAACCTGCTCGCGTTGACGCTCCCACCTGTGAGTTACGGTTCCGCCGCCTGACCATGACGACCACTTCGCTGACCCCTATGACCATGCAGATGGCAGCAAATGACGGCCGTAAGCCCACGAGCGATGCGCAGCCTGATCAAACGTCACGCCGTTTGCCCGGACTCTCGGGGATGGGCGCCGCGTGGATGATGATCGGTGCGGTGGTCCTTGGGATCGGCCTCGGGTTGTGGCTGGATCGCCATTTCAACAGCATGCCGTGGGCAACTTTGAGTTGCTCCATGGTCTTCATGGCGGCCGGCATCTACCTGGTCATCCGCGAAGGCAGCCGATGAAAATGATCGCGATGTCCCTGGTCGCTAACCATGGCGAACTCTCCGTTGCGAAATTCGAACAATGGCCGGAGGCCTGACCGTGTCTGACGTCTTCAATTTCGAAGCTCTCAACGCCAGCCACAACAATCCCTATCCGGCGATCGAATGGGTCCACGGTTCAGGGCTTAAGCTGATCCTCAACCTGCCGGATTATGCGCAGCGGAATCTTGAGACGTTGGCTCATGAAAAGGCCTTTGGCGAGGTGGCACCCGACGCCGAGATGACGGCCTGGGCTACTGCTTACGCTGCTAGCCACCAGGGCGTCGATGTGGCCTCCTTGGCCAAAGCGATGACGGTCGCCGATCACCACGCCCTCGCGACCATGCCGCGCATGTTGTCGTTCTTCACCCAGCAGACGTTCTGGTCGACGGTCGCCTTGACGATCATGGCCCTGGTCCTCTTGGTATTCAGCCGCCGCAAGGCTGATCAGCTGGTGCCTGCTGGCCGCTTTCAACACATGATGGAGGCCGTGGTCCTCTACATCCGCGATGATGTCGTGCGGCCGAACATTCCGCATCATCCCGATGCCTGGGCGCCGTTCTTGACGAGTTTGTTCCTGGTGCTGCTCACCTGCAATCTGTTCGGCATGATTCCTCTTTTTAGCACCGCCACCGGCAGCTTTGCGGTGACGCTGGGGTTCGCCCTGCCGATTTTCGCCCTGATGGTCGTCCTGGGGATGGTCCATAACGGTGTTGGTGGCTTCTGGTTCAAGCTGGTACCGGTGAAATTCAGCTGGAACCCGATGGACGCATTCGTGTTTATCCTGCTGTTGATCCTCGAGTGGCTGAGCTTGCTGATCAAACCTGCGGTGCTCGCCATCCGACTGTTCGCCAACATGCTTGCCGGCCACACCCTGTTGTTGGTGTTCGCCAGTCTTGGTTTCATCGTTTACGCTGGCGACCCAACCAATCTTGGCATGACCTTCGGCCTCGGCGCATTCGGCTGGGTCGTCACGGTCGCCTTCTACTTTCTCGAATTGCTGGTCGCCCTCGTCCAAGCCTATGTTTTCGTGATGCTCAGCGCCGTGTTCATCGGCTCGTGCATCCATCCTGAACACTGAACAAACCCCCGATTTCCCCTAGGAGCCCATCATGGCCGACCTCGTCACTCTCGTCTCCATCCTCGTGCAGAACCTGCCCACCGAAGCCGTCGTCGATTCGGCGAAGACCGTCGTCTCTGGCGATGTCGATCACGGTCTGACCGTGCTCGGCAAAGGTCTCGCCTTCGGCCTGGCCGCCTTCGGTGGCGCCATCGGTATCGGCCTGGTGTTCTTTTCGGCGATCGCCGGCATGGCCCGTCAGCCTGAGCAATCGGCTCAGCTGCGCACGATGGCGTTCCTCGGCTTCGCCTTCATCGAAGCACTCGCTCTGATCGGCTTCGTGCTGACCTTCATCCTGAAGTAAAGGCTGCCCGCCTGGCCGCCTTCGCGGTCAGACGAGATTTGCCACCGCCGCGCTTGGGACAGCCATGAACGACATTCTCACTAGTAATCTGGCGCAGTTCATCTGGGGTCTTTCGGCCTTCGTCGTCTTCGTCCTGATCCTGTTCAAGGTCGGGGTCAAACGGATCCTCGTCGCGGTCGACGCGCGTGAAGCCAAGATCCGCAAGGATCTGCTCGACGCCGAAGAAGCCGCCGGCGAGGCCCGTCGTCAACGCGAAGTCAACGAAAAGGAACGCAAGGCCCACGAAGGCAAGATCGCCGAGTTGATGGCCGAAGTCCGCCGCGATGCGGAAGACCATAAAGCCAAACTCATCGAGCACGGGCGGGTCGAGATCGAAGCGATGCGCGTTCGCGCGCTGCGTGAGATCGAAGCCGCGCGGCATGCGGCGGTAGCTGGCCTGCGCCGGCAGATCGCCGAAGTCGCCACCCTGGTCGCCGAAAAGGCGATCGGCGAGCGTATGGACATGGCCAAGCACGAGGAACTGATCACCGCCGCCATCACGCGCTTCGATGCGCAGAACGCCTGAACGGGACGACCGCCATGGCTTCTGCCACCATTCCAGGCGTCTACGCCGCTGCCTTGTTGGCGGTCGCTCAGGATCGCGGCACCACTGCCGCGGTCGCTGAATCGTGTCGCAAGCTGGTCGATGCGCTGACCCCCGACGTGCTGCGTCCGCTGGATAATCCACTGATCGGCAAACCAGCGGCCAAGGCCGCGCTTGCCGGCGTCATGGCCAACGAACCGAAGGAGATTGCCGACCTGATGCAACTGCTGGTCGAGCGCAATCGCCTGGAATCTGCCGGTGAGATTCTGCGCGAAGCGATTCGCCAGCACGAAGCTCACGCAGGCATCGTCCATGTCGCCGTGCGCGTCGCTGGGCCGGTTTCGCCAGCCTTCAGCGCTGAGTTTACCGACCGAATTCGCACTCGTCGTGGCGCCGGTGCCGTACTTGATCTGACCGTCGACCCGACCCTCATCGGCGGCTTTACGACGCGCGTCGGTGACGAATACGTCGACGCTAGCGTTCGTCGCCAACTTGCTGAAATGCGCCAGGCGATGCTTGCCACTCCTGTCACTGATACGCTGTGGGCTGCCGACGCCTGATGCGTCTGCCGCCACCCTCATTTTCAACTTTTCCCCGACAGCACTGAGCTCCATATGAAGATCCGCGCAGACGAGATGACCTCCCTGATCAAGGCGCAGCTCGCCAATTATGGCGGTCCGCAACTGGTCGTCGACGAAGTCGGCACCGTCGTCCAGGTCGGCGACGGAGTCGCCCGCATCACCGGACTCTCCGGCTGCATGGCCGGTGAAATGATCTCCTTCGAAAACGGGGCGTACGGTCTCGCCCTCAATCTCGAAGAGGGCAACGTCGGTGCCGTGATCATGGGCGACTATCTCGGCATCAAGGAAGGTGCGATCGCCAAGCGCACCAAGCGCGTGCTCGAAGTTCCGGTCGGCCAGGCATTGCTCGGCCGGGTGGTCGATGCGCTCGGTCGCCCAGTCGACGGCAAAGGCCCGATCAACGCCGAGGCTACTCGTCGCGTGGAATCGCCGGCCCCTGGCCTGGCCGATCGCAAGAGCGTCCACGAGCCGTTGCAGACCGGTCTTAAATGCATCGATGCGATGATCCCGGTCGGCCGTGGTCAACGCGAACTGATCATCGGCGATCGCAAGACCGGGAAGACCGCCATCTGCATCGACACGATCATCAATCAGAAGGGCAAGGGCGTCATCTGCGTCTACGTCGCGATCGGCCAAAAAGAGTCGACCGTTGCCGCGATCGTCAAACAGCTCGAAGAAGCTGGCGCGATGAACTACACCATCGTGGTCACCGCTAGCGCTTCACAGCCAGCACCCTTGCAGTTCCTGGCCCCGTACGCCGGGGCAGCGATGGCCGAGTTCTTCATGTACGGCACGTGGGAGCACGAAACCGTCGGTGGTTTCACCCTGCCCAAACTCGCCGGTGGCAAGTATGTGCCGCAGCCGGTGGCGGTCGGTGGACGCGGCTTGGCAACGTTCATCGCTTACGACGACTTGACCAAACAGGCTGCGGCCTACCGCGAAATGTCGCTCCTGTTGCGGCGTCCCCCTGGCCGTGAAGCGTATCCTGGCGACGTGTTCTATCTCCACAGCCGCCTGCTCGAACGCTCGGCGAAGTTGTCGGATAAGCTGGGTGGCGGTTCATTGACCGCGTTCCCGGTGATCGAAACCCAGGAAGGCGAAGTCGCCGCGTACATCCCAACCAACGTGATTTCGATCACCGACGGCCAGATCTACCTGCAGCCCGACCTGTTCAACGCCGGCCAACGCCCGGCAGTTGACGTCGGCATCTCGGTGTCCCGCGTCGGCGGTGCCGCCCAGATCAAGGCGAGGAAAAAAGTCGCCGGCACGTTGCGTCTCGATCTTGCGGCCTTCCGCGAGCTCGAAGCCTTCGCCCAGCTCGGCACCGAACTCGACCCTGCGACCCAACGTCAGCTGGATCGTGGCGCGCGCATGGTCGAACTGCTCAAGCAGAGTCAGGCCAGCCCGCTCGATGTCGCGAATCAAGTTTTGATGATCAAGGGCGCCGGCGAAGGCATGCTCGACACCGTGCCCGTGGCGCAGGTGCAGGTCTTCGAAAAGGAATTCCTCGGGTTCATCCAGAGCGAGTACGCCGAGATCATCAAAGAGATCCACGAAAAGCGCGAGTTGTCCGAAGCCGGCAACGCGAAATTCAAAGAAGCGGTCGCCCGTTTCCTGACCACCTTCAAGACCAAGCACAAGGTCGGCTGATGCCGCGCAGGTGGTCCGCATCAGTTCGCGACTGACCTCGCGACTGATGCAGACAACCTGCGAAACTTGCACCTCGTAACGCGAAACCCACCCAAAAATGGCCAATCTCCGCGATCTCCGCAAGCGCCGTAAAGGTGCCGCGAACACCAAGAAGATCACCCGCACGATGGAGCTGGTGTCGTCGGCGAAGCTCAAGAAGGCGCAGGATGCGGCCGCTGCCTCTCGCCCGTATGCTGATGGCCTGCGTCAACTGATGGCCGAGCTGTCGGTAGCTTCGGGCGGCGTCAGCCATCCGTTGATGGCTCAGCGCCAGGTGAAGACCGTGCGGATCTTGCTGGCTTGTTCCGATCGTGGGTTGGCCGGTGCCTTCAACGCCAATCTGGTGGCTCTGGCGCTCAAACGCGCAGCTGAGCACCGAGCTTTGGGGCGGACGGTCGAGTTCATCGCCTTGTCGAAAAAGGCGGCCTCGACCTTGCGCTTCAATGGCCTGACGCCGACGGCAGCGCACAGCGGCATCATCGGGGCGACCAAATATCTGCAGGCCGAACCACTGGCGGATGACGCCATTCACCGTTTTCTCGCCAAGCAGGTGGACCTCGTCGAAGTCGTGTACTCACGCTTCATCTCAGCAGCCCGCCAAGTGCCTGATTCGCTGATCCTGCTGCCAGCTGGCGGAGCCGCCGGCAAGGCAGCAACCAAAAGCGATGCTCCGGCGATGAATGTTCGCCGGCCGCAATACGAATTCATTCCCGATGCCGAAGATCTGCTGAGTGCGTTGGTGCCTCAGGTGATCAAGACCGCGCTGTTCAGCGCGCTGCTGCAGACCAGCGCCGCCGAACACGCGGCGCGGCGCATCGCGATGAAGAACGCCAGCGACGCTGCGACCGATATGGTCAAAGTCCTCGGCGGCGCCTACAATCGCGGTCGCCAATCGAAGATCACCCAGGAGATCGCTGAGATCACCGGGGCGGTCGAGGCGATGGCCTGACGGCTGTTGCAGATTTTTCCTCACGAGTTTCGAGAAAAGAGAAGAACATGAGCAATATCGGTACCGTCGTCCAAGTCATCGGCTCCACATTAGATGTGGAGTTCTCGGTCCTCCCGGCGATCTACAACGCGATCGAGACCGAAGTCGTCGATCCTTCGACCGGAGTGAAGTCCCGCCTGGTCGCCGAAGTACAGCAGCACCTCGGGCGTAATCGCGTCCGCGCGGTGGCGATGAGCACGACCGACGGACTGACCCGCGGCGCGCAGGTGACCGATACCGGTCGCGCGATCGCCATGCCCGTGGGCGTCGAAACGCTTGGTCGCATCTTCAACGTGCTCGGTGAGTGCGTCGACAACGGCCCGCAAGTCTCGGCGGCGTGCAAACGCGATCCGATCCATCGCGCCGCCCCGGCGTTCAAGGATCTGAATCCTGAGACCGAAATCTTCGTCACCGGCATCAAGGTCGTCGACCTGCTCGCGCCCTATGTCAAAGGCGGTAAAATCGGCCTTTTCGGTGGTGCAGGCGTCGGCAAGACCGTGATCTTGATGGAGCTGATCAACAACGTCGCCAAGGCCCACGGTGGCTACTCGGTTTTCGCCGGCGTCGGCGAGCGTACCCGTGAGGGCAACGATCTGTGGAACGAGATGATCGAGTCGGACGTGATCAAGGTTGAAAAGGACGACAAGGGCCATGCCCAATGGGACGCCAACGGCCATCCCAAGGTCAAGGCCGGCGAAAGCCGCTGCTCGCTGGTCTATGGCCAGATGAACGAGCCGCCAGGCGCCCGTCTGCGCGTCGCGCTGTCGGCGCTGACCCAGGCCGAGCACCTGCGCGACGTGTCGGGCAAGGACGTGCTGCTGTTCGTCGACAACATTTTCCGCTTCACCCAGGCCGGTTCGGAAGTGTCCGCCCTGCTCGGCCGTCTGCCGTCTGCCGTGGGCTATCAGCCGACCTTGGCCACCGAAATGGGCCAGCTGCAAGAGCGCATCACGTCGACCAAAGGCGGTTCGATCACCTCGATCCAGGCCGTGTACGTGCCGGCCGACGACTACACCGATCCGGCCCCGGCGAACACTTTCGCCCATCTCGATGCAACGACCAATCTTGCCCGCGGCATTGCTGAAAAGGGCATCTTCCCGGCAGTTGATCCGCTGGCCTCGACCAGCCGCATCCTCCAGCCGCACATCGTCGGCGAGCGCCATTACGGCGTGGCCCGCGGCGTGCAGAAGGTGCTTCAGCGGTACAAAGATCTGCAGGACATCATCGCCATCCTCGGAGTCGATGAGCTGTCGGACGACGACAAGCGCCTGGTCGCCCGTGCCCGCCGCCTCGAACGTTTCATGTCGCAGCCGTTCAGCGTCGCTGAACAGTTCACCGGCATGAAAGGCATCATCATGAAGCTGGATGACACCATCCGCAGCTTCGAGGCGATCCTCACTGGCGAGTACGACACGCTGCCCGAATCGGCGTTCATGTACGTCGGCGCGATTGAAGAAGTCGTGGCCAAGGCTGAAAAGCTCAAGTCGAAGTGACCTTCGCTGCTCCAGTTGTCACGAACAGCCGTTACGAAATTCGTCACGAAAACCTGATACGCCGAGCGAAGCCATGCTGACTGTTTCGATCATCACTCCGGAACGCGCCCTGCCACCGTATCAGGCGCAGCACGTGACGTTCACCGCGGTCGACGGCCAGGTCGGCGTGCGCACCGGCATGGCGCCGATGGTGGCCCAGCTCAAGGTCGGTTTTGCGATGATCCGTGATCCTGCGGGCAAGGAGCGCACCATCGCCCTCAAGGGCGGAGTTGCACAAGTGCTTGAAGATCAAGTCAGATTGTTCGTCGAAGCGGCAATTGACATCGACCATATCGATCTCGCGCTCATTCAACGCAAACTCGACGAACTCGGCAACAGCAATGCCACCGACGCCCCAACCATCAAGCGCAACGAGGGCGAAGCTCAGTGGTATCTCATGCAGCAATCGGTTGCGCTTAACCGTCCTGGTGAATCAGGGCTGCGTCCTGCGGTTTGAAGGCATTTTTTGCTATTTCGCTTTGACTCTTCAGGTTCCTTTTTTTTAAATCACAGGTACCTGCTGTCCAGTTACGGCCTCGTAATCGACTGTTTTTCTCAACCTGAAAAACGCAGTTGCAGCCCATCTGAGGCGTTGCCCAATACTCGAAATGGCGCTGCTAATCCGTCACATCGGGCGCCTTGCATATGGGCCACACCTGCGTTTCCAGAAAACTTCGCCAGCGTGCTGAAGAAAAAACGGGAATTCAGAAATGCGAAAGATAACGGATCAGGAATGCTTGGCGGAGTTGTGGATCATTTTCAACGGGAAAATCAACGCTCTCCCTGAGTGAGGAATAGACCAAAACCTGATCTCATTCTCAGGTTCAGTAACGGCCTTTCAGCGCTTGAAATAGACTTCGATCACGCTGTCCGGGCCGACTACCGCGACTCGGTCGCCGGGACGGGGAGTGATCGGGTGTCCACCGGTGAGCGCTCCAAAAGCCGGGATCACTAAGCAGCCGCCACTGAGCCAGAAGCAGGGCGCGGTCACTTTGCCGAGGGCGTCGCGCAGCACGGCTTTGGGATGGAGGTGGCCGCACATCGTGCCCGCTGCGGGATGCGGCTCATGACTGAACGTGAAGGGAGGCTCGACCAGGGTCGAGACCACCGTGAAGCCCACCGGGCGGAATGCGCGGTCATGATTTCCGGCGACCAGGATCCGGGTCACGTCGGTGTGCCAGGTGGCGAGTTCAGCTGGCGCATCGCGGGGCGTGTGGACCAGGTCGCCGAGCACCACCATGCGGGTGGCACCCGTCGCAAGGAGAGCCGCAGAAAGTCGGGCGAGATCAGCGGTGGACGCATCTGGCAGCGGCACCCCCAGGCGGCTCAGTGAGCGTCCTTTGCCGAGGTGCACGTCAGCGACGATGAGCGTCTGGCGCGCCGGCCACCACACCGTGCGATCGCTGCGCAGGATCAATTCCTCGCCCAGCCAGTGCCAGGTCAGGCTCATGTGCGCTCCTGGCTCATGTGCGCTCAAGGCTGAGCGCCATGCGGGCAACGCGATCAGCCCATTGTTCGCTGGTGGTTCGGCCGCGGATGAACTCGGCCCACACCGGAAAAGCCAACGGAGAAAGCCGCGTCAGCACCTGAATCGCGAGCTGGCCGGCGGCGAGTTCGGCGAGCACCGCGACGACCTGGTCGCCGGCGAGATCAAGGTCCCAGGCTTCGGCCTGGGCCTGCGCGAGCAGGCGGTTCCCGGGGTCATGTTGCACGAACACGTCATGCAGCAGATCAGCCGAGATTCGCCGTTGGCGACGACGACGGTCATCGCCCGGCGGCCCGCTGGTGGTCAGTCCGGCGACCCGCGCGATCTGGCGAAAGCGCCCCCGTGCCACCCGTGAACTGCTGGTGGCCAATCGCAGGTCGGCGGCCGCGTTGTGCGGATCCAGCAGCTGCCGCCACTGCGCTTCGGCGATGGGAAACGGTTGGCTCGCATGCAGTCCGACTGCCAATTCCGTGCCCGCATGCGCGACGGTCACCGGCATCAGGCGGGTCAGACGCCACGCCAACAGCGCCCCCAGGCCGTCGTGGACGGTGCGCCCGGCAAAGGGATGAAGGACGGCGCGATGCTCGCCGCGCAGGGTGAAGACCTCGATCACGGTCGTGTGCGGAGTAGGCAGGGCTGACTGCTGGCGCTGGCGTGCGAGCAGCGGCCTCAGCCAGGGAATGCGGTCCTCGCCGAGAAGTTCTCGGCAGCGTTGGCCAAGTGCCGGCGACCAGGGCAGTCGCGTGCCATTCCACGTCGCCGCCGGCGCGGTGGTGCTGGTCGACGCGGGTTTGACCTCGGCCACGCCCTGATGCACGCGCAGCAATTCAAGACGGCGACCGGCAAACGTGAACGACTGCCCGGGCGGGATGCCGGCGATGAAGGATTCTTCGACCGAACCTAGCACGCCGCCGCGGCGGAGGCGCACGAGCACCGCATCGTCGCCGCTGATGGTGCCGATGCCCAGTCGGTGCATCGCCGCGATGCTGCGGCTGACGACGGACCAGCCACCGCGCGGGTCAGGCAGCAGACGCAGATGCTGCGGATAGCGGCGCAGCAACTCGCCGCCATGGGCGACGAACGCCACGCACCAAGCGAAGTCGTCATCGCTGAGATCGGCAAAGGCATACGTGGTGCGAACCTCGGCGAGGGCCACCGCCGGGTCGAGCACGCCATCGCCCAAGGCCACCGTGATCAGCCACTGGCACAGCACGTCCAGGCATCCGCGGCGCGGCAGGCGCGGCTCGATCACGCCCTCGATGATCAGCGCGCGCAGCGCTTCAAGCTCAAGAATTTCCAGCGCATGCGTGGGTATGCACCAGATCCGCGGCACGCCCCCAGGTCGATGGTTCGAGCGCCCGGCGCGTTGCAGCAGACGCGCAACCGACAGAGGACAGCCGATCTGGAGGACCTGATCGACAGGTGCGAGGTCGATGCCGAGATCGAGCGCGCTGGTGCACACCACCGCCTTTAAAGTACCGGCACTGAGCAGCGCCTCGACCTGTTGCCGCACCACCCGATCGAGCGAGCCATGATGCAGCGCGATGGTGCCCAACCATTCGGGTTTGGCCTCGGTCAGCATTTGGAACCAGCGCTCGGCCTGGGCGCGGGTGTTGGTGAACACCAGGGTCGAGTGCGCACTTTCCAGGGCCGCGATCACTCGGGGCACTTGCGCGGCACCCAGGTGCCCCGCCCAGGGAAAACGCACATGGATGTCGGGGATGGCGAGGTCGATCTGCAAGGCCGGTCGAGGTGGGGCTTCGATGAGGTGCCCGGCACCGGCGGGAACCAGCACCGCCAATGCCTGCGCCAGATTGCCGATGGTCGCCGTCAGTCCCCAAGTCGCCAACGTTGGCGCCCAGCGGCGCAGCCGGGCGAGCGCCAGTTCCACCTGCACTCCACGTTTGGTCGACAAGAACTCATGCCACTCATCGACGATGACCAGCTGCAGTCCGGAGCACTGACCCGCGAACTCCTCATGCGTCATCAGCAGGTGCAACGATTCTGGCGTCGTCACCAGGATCTGCGGCAGATTCGTGCGCTGCCGTTTTTTGACGGTCGCGCTGGTGTCGCCACTACGTACCTCGACCCGCCAGGGCGCCGCCGCGTCACGCAATGCCTGGGCGGTGTCGTGGGCGAGTGCCTTCAACGGCGTCAACCAGATCACGGTCAGGCATTTTACCGCTAGCCCGGTGGGATCGCGGTTGAGCACGCCGCCGATCGCGGCCAGTGTCTTGCCCATGCCGGTCGGAGCGTGGATGAGGCCGCTGTCGCCAGCGCCGGCGAGATCCCAGGCGCGACGTTGAAATGGAAACGCCTGCCAGCCGCGACCCGCCAGAAATGCTTCGATGCGTGTCACAGCAGCGCCCGCACCGTCTCAACGGTATCCGCCTCGCGCGCTGGCTTGTCGCGGCGCCAGCGGGCGATGCGCGGAAAGCGCAGAGCGATGCCTGATTTGTGGCGCGGGCTCGCCTGGGCACCGTCGAACGCGATCTCGAACACCAGCAGCGGCTCGACCTTGCGCACCGGACCAAAGGTCTCGGTGGTGTGCGCGCGAACCCAGCGGTCGATTTCCTTCAGCTCAACATCCGTGAGTCCCGAATAAGCCTTGGCCACCGGCACGAGCTGGTCCCCCTGCCAGATGCCGAGCGTGTAATCGGTGTGCAGGCCAGCCCTGCGTCCATGGCCGGCTTGGGCATACAACAGCACCGCGTCGAGGGTGAATGGATCCGCCTTCCACTTCCACCATTCACCCGTCACGCGACCACGCGGATACGGCGCAGCGCGGCGCTTGAGCATCAGTCCTTCGACCAAGTGCTCGCGGGCACTGGCACGCAGCGCCGCCGCCGCCAGCCAATCACGTGGCGTCAGCACCGGGGACCAGGCCACCGGCAACTGAGTCAGCGCGGCGCGACGCTCGGTCGTCGGCTGCCGCCGCAGGTCCGCTCCGGCCACAGCCAGGCAGTCATAGGCGAGAAAACGACACGGCGTGGCACTGATCACGGCGGCCGTCGGTCGTTTGCGTCCAAGACGTTTTTGCAGGCGAGCAAAGGGCAGTGGCTGATCCCCGGCCCACGCCAACACTTCGCCATCGAGAATCGTGCCCAATGGCAAGGCAGACGCGCTTGCCACGACCTCAGGGAAGGTCGCTGCGAGCTCTTCATCACCGCGCGACCAAAGTCGCAGCGTGCCGTCAGCGGCGTGGATCAGCTGCGCGCGGATGCCGTCCCACTTCCACTCGATCTGCCAGTCGGCGATGTCGCCCAGATCATGACCGTCCCAGGCATGGGCCAAGGCGAACGGAAATGGCCGGGTGGACACGTGAACCTGAGTGGCAGCAGTCGCATCGACGCCCATTTCCTCGATTCTCTCCGGCGGAATCGTCGCCGTCAGCTCGGCCCACGACGCCGCCGTCGGCCGCCACGTACCTGCGAGACGATTGGCGATCACATCCACCGGCACGCTGGCGGCCTCAGCGACGGCACGTTGCACCAGACCCGCGGCCACCCCGACGCGAAAACCTCCGGTGATCAATTTCGTGTACACCAGACATGCGTCTGCAGGCAGCATCCGCCACGTCGCCATCACCAGTGCCTGCTGCTGGTCTGCGGGCAGTGCAGCGAGGGCCAGGACCCGCCGCTCGATCACCTCGGTCATCGATTCGGCGAGCCCGGCATCAGTGACCTCAGCGCCGCTGGCGAGCAGCGCCGCGGTTTCGGCCAGATCGCCGATGTGCGAATGCGATTCGTCGACTAGCCATCCGGGCAGCGCGGCGGCCTCACCGATCCAACTGCGCAAGCGGGCGGCAGAGACGCTGCGTTTTGGCCTGCGGCCAGTCAGCAAAGCCAATGCCCACGCCGCATCTGACGGAGCCGCAGCCCGGAAATAAGCGCTCAAAGTTGAGACTTTAACCCCGGTGCTGGTGGTCGCATCTAGGGCGGCGTACAGGTCAGCAAAAAAGGCGAAGGCTGATGCATCTTGGGTCACGAGTCATCCTCCTCGCCGAACGCGGTCGCCAGCGCTTCGGCCGCCAAACCCTGCTCGCTCAGCCAACGCACCAGCGTCGGCACCTGGCCATGCGTCACCAGCACGCGCGACGCGCCCGTGGCCGTGATCGCCTGCAACAAGCCCGGCCAATCCGCATGATCGCTGAGTACAAATCCACGTTCAAAACCACGCCGACGGCGTTGTCCGCGCACCTGCA
>JANYGY010000194.1 GCA_025362255.1 Planctomycetales bacterium | reverse complement strand
TGCCTCGCCGTTCGTGCTGCACGTGGTGACCATGAGCAGCCACAAGCCGTTCACCCAATGGCGCGCATGGTGGCCAGGAGTGGAGTCTGATTCCGACTACCACAACGCCGTGGCCGCCATGCGCGCCATTGGGTGAACGGCTTGTGGCTGCTCATGGTCACCACGTGCAGCACGAACGGCGAGGCAAGCTGCGCGAGGCGCGGCACCACGGCGCCGATCAGCTCATTGTCGCGGGCGCCGAATTCATTCGGGTGCTGAACCAGCTGAAGCTGCGCCAGATCCCACAGCTCATACCCCAGGCGCGGCATGACCTGGGCAAACCCAAAATAAGTGCCGGGCAGCCCGTGGACCAACACCGCGTCCCAGCCGTCGCGGCGCAGATTCATGATCCAGGAATTGGGCCACGGATATCCCGGCTGGTCAAAGCTTACCGCATCCCAACGCGGCTCGGCACCTTCGATGATCGCGACATCGCAATCCGACGACCCGCCCGGCCCGTGATAGGCGAGACAGCGCGGAAACCACACGCCCTCGGCGGCCCGGGCAGCAAGGCGCGGCATCGCCTGCTCGATCGCTCCGACATCGAGCGACTCGACCTGGATCAGCAGCAGATCGCGCTTGGCTGTGGTTGTCGCCGTCAACTCGGTGGCCGGCCCATAATCCAAACTGCGCACCGCATCACCGCGCCAGACCTGACGCAGTTGGATCGGGAAGAGTCCGAACTGTCTGACGAACACCGCTTGCGAGGTATAGCGATCGTCGCGTTCGGCGGCGGCCCAGGTCAACGCCGCATCCGCGCACCACGTCAGCCACAGCGTTGACCCGGTCAGCAACCCCAACGCCACGAGGCTGGCAAAGCGCCTCCTCGGCGCGCGGAATCCGACAACGCACCACGCGATCACCAACGGCAGATCCGCCACCAGCCACCACATCGCAGTGGTCAGTGGAATCGCGCCGTGACTGACCGCGGTGGCACCTTCATGGCCCACGCTCCACGCCGTCGAAAAAGTCAGGTGCAGGCCGAAGTACGCGAAATAACTCCAGCAGATCGCGAGGTAGGCGCTTTGCGCCAACCACGCGCCGAGCACTCCGACCACGCCCAAGCCGCGCGCTGCCCACCACCACAAGGCGGCTTGCGCAATGCACACCAGGGCGCCGAACCCGGCCTTGTAGGGATCTGCGTGGCCAAACGACAAAGCCGACGTGAAGGCGACCAGCTTGCCCGCGGTGACAGCGATCAGAAGGCCGACGATCACCGCCCCGGCGATCGTCCGGGCTTTCGCCCGTGGACGGCCATCGGCGAGCAGCGGCGATTGATCCGGGCTGCTCACGTCACTTCAGTTTCATCCCAGCCGCGCCGAGGCGTTCGAGCACCGGCAGCTGGCCGATCTGCGCCAGAGTATCGAACAGCGGCGGACTTTCCCGGCGCCCGGTGGCCGCGACCCGCAACAAGCTGAAGATGATTTTGTTCTGCCACAGATTCGCGACCGCGATCTGCTCGGGCGTCGCGCCGATCGCCGGCACCTGGCTGCGTTCGGCGATCAGCCCGCGCACCAGGGCTTCGAGCGACGGCGTGTCCCAGACCGCCTGTTCGCCGCTGGCGAACGTTTTGAGATCCTTGTGCAGGGTTTCGATGAGCAGCTTGGCCTGGGCTTTTTCAAGCCCCTTGGGCACCAGATCCTCGACGTGATGGGTGACCGTCGCGGCGTAGAAAGGCTCGGCCTGGGCGAGGAAATCGCCGCCGCAGGTCATGCGCTCCTTCAACAACGGAAACAATCCGGCAAAGCGGCTGTCGACCGCGCGCATGACTTCCTGGTGCGCTCGCTCGGGTGACAGTTCGCGGAAATACAAACCCTGCAGATGACGCAGTTTGGCCATATCGAATACCGGGCCGGCAACGTTGATCCGATCGAGATCGAAAAAGCCGATCATCTCGTCGAGCGGGAACTGCTCTTTGCCATCGGGATGCGAATGGCCGAGCAGGGCGAGGAAATTCAGCAGCGCCTCGGGCAGGAAACCTTGGGCCTGATACCACTTCAGCGAGGTCGGATTCTTGCGTTTGCTGATCTTCGATTTGTCGGCGTTGCGCAACAGGCCGACGTGGACGTATTCCGGCGCGGTGAAGCCGAGCCGCTCGTTCAGCCAGATGTGCTTGGGCAGTGAGTTCAGCCATTCCTCGGCGCGGATGACGTGACTGATTTTCATCAGATGGTCGTCGACCACCGCCGCCAGATGGTATGTCGGCCAGCCGTCGCTCTTGAGCAGCACCTGGTCGTCGATGTCCTTCCACTCCTTGACCACTGGCTGTTTGCGCAGGCGATCTTTGTAGACGAATTCGCCGGTCAGCGGGGTCTTCATCCGGATCACGTACGGCTCGCCCGCCGCCACTCGTTTGAGCGCCTCGCCAACATCGTAGCCGCGAAAGCGCCGGTCATACATGATCGGCTCGTTGGCCGCCCGCTGGCGGGCCTTCATCGATTCCAGTTCGCGCGCGGTGGCGAAGCAGTGATAGGCATCGCCCTGGGCGATCAGCTGATCGGCATATTTCCGATAGATTCCGAGCTGCACCCGCTCGCTCTGCACGTACGGCCCGTGGTCGCCGCCGCCCATCCCTGAAAAAGCCGGGCCTTCATCATATTCCAGCCCGAGCCACTTCATCGCGGCGTAGATGTTCTGCGCCGATTCCTCGGTGCACCGCGTCTGATCGGTGTCCTCGATGCGGAGGACGAATTTCCCACCGTGATGCTTGGCAAAACAGTAATTCATCAGGCCGATGTAGGCCGTCCCGACGTGCGGGTCGCCAGTGGGTGAAGGAGCGATGCGGACGCGGACAGTCATGCGGGGGAGTTGTGGGCAGGATCGCCTAAAGCCAAATGCCAAACTGGGAAAGCGCCCCGTCGAGAAACCAAACGGGGTGAAATATTGCACCACGCCCGCGTCGGGATTTGCCTCAATTTCGGCCCAAAAATTGATGCAGACACATCCAACGATGCGGCACATGGATCGCTCTGCCGGGTAACCACTCGCCGGAGATCGCCATGGCTCGCACGCCGCTTATTCCCTTATTCACTCGTGCTTTGCAGCAGATCCGCGCCAGCCGTGAGCTGGGCGTGCCGTTGCCCGAGCTAGTTGAGATCGAAGCCGAGCGTGCCCAGTCGCGGCGGCGATTCCTCAAGGGCTTTGCTGCCGTCGGGGCGGCCTTGGCCCTGCCCTCGATCGCGACCGCCGGCGATACGGTCGAGGCGCTGTCCGCAGCTCGCCGACAGCCGACCGTCGCGATCATCGGCGGCGGCACCGCCGGCCTGCATTGCGCCTATCGCCTGAAGAAAAAAGGCATCCGCGCCACGGTGTACGAAGCCACCACGCGCACCGGTGGGCGCATGTTCAGCGACCGCACGACGTTTGCGGCCAATAACCAAGTGTGTGAACTCGGCGGCGAATTCATCGACACCAGTCACACCACCATGCGCGGCCTAGCCCGCGAATTCGGCCTGACCCTGGAAGATCGCACGCTGGACGTGCCCGGTCTGACGAATCTGGTCGGCCACTTCAATGGCAGCAATATTCCCTACGCCGAATTGCTGACGCTGTTCGCGCCGATCGCGGCGGCGATCGATGATTCGCTGGCCACGCTCATCGATCCGGTCAACGGCATCAGCTATGCCGACCCGAATGGCGGGCAGGCTCTCGATAACCTGTCGCTGACCGAATGGTTCGATCAGGAGGGGATCAGAGGCATCGGCCGTGAGCTGCTCGAAGTCGCCCACATCATCGAATGGGGCCTCGATGCCGACGAGATGAATTGCTATAATATGCTCGGCCTGATTTCGACCGACACCTCCAAGATCGAGGTCTTCGGCGACAGCGACGAGCGCTTCCACATCGCGGGCGGCAACGATCAGGTGCCGCGCAAGCTGGCGGAAAAAATCTCCGGTCAGATCGAAACCGGTCAGGTGCTGGAACGGCTCGCGCAACGTCCGGATGGCAAATATGTTTTGTCGTTCCGCAGTGGCGGCACCTGCCGCGACGTGGTTGCCGATCACGTGGTCAGCGCGATCCCCTTCAAGATCCTGCGCAATGTCGAGGTGCGCGTCGAGCTGCCGCTGCTGAAACGCCGCGCGATCAACGAGCTGGGCTATGGCCAGAACACCAAGTGCATGACCGGCTATCAGAACCGGCCGTGGCGCGCCCAGGGTTCGAATGGCGAATCGTTTTCCGACCTGCCGTACCAGAACACCTGGGACGCAACGCAGCGCCAGGCCGGGGCCCACGGCATTCTCACCGAATACACCGGTGGCAGCCGGGCAGTGCAGGCTGGCAACGGCAGCACCGCCAGTCACGCCGCGGGCTTCGTCCGCCAGATCGATCGGGTGTACCCCGGCGCCGCCGCCGTGCACGACGGCAAAGCCGTGCGTCAGGCGTGGAACCGCCAGCCATTCAATCAGGCAAGCTACAGCGCCTATCTGGTCGGCCAATATATCCGCTTTGGCGGCACCGAAGGCGAACGCGTCGGCAATCTGCACTTCGCCGGTGAACACACCGACTTCGACAATCAGGGCTACATGGAAGGCGCCGCCGCTAGCGGTGCCCGCGTCGCCCGCGAAGTCCTCGCCGATCTCGGGGTCATGACCATGAGCGCGGCTGGCTGAGGATAACGAACAAGAAGGCGTGCAGAAAACAGAGAGAAGAGAACAGGAGGGCGCAGAGGACGCAGAGAGCGCAGAGGCGGCAGAGAGGGGTTAGAGCCGCGCGTACGGCCACGGAGATTTTTTTATTCGCCTCTGCGTCCTCTGCGCCCTCCTGTTCTCTCAGTTTTCGTTACGTCGCCGAATTCAGATCGCTTTGACGAAGCCGGTGGGTCCTTTGCGGGCGAGGCGGCGGAGTTCGAGCGACAGCAGTGTGGCCGAGACGGCTGATGGCGGGATCTGGGTCGAGCGGACCAGGTCGTCAACCGTGCGCGGGTTGTCGTCGAGCATCAGATAGAGCTGTTTTTCTCGGCCTGACAGGGCTTCGGAGCGCGGACTTGGTTGGGCGGCGCCGGTACCGGTGACGCCTTGCGCAAGCGTCGTCAGCGGATCGATCTCGTTGATGATGTCATCCAACGAGCCGACCAACGTCGCGCCGTCGCGGATGAGTTTGTTGGCGCCGACACTTTCCGGATTGTCGATCGCACCGGGGACCACCAGCACCGTACGGCCGAGTTCGCCTGCCAGGCGGGCGGTGATCAGCGCGCCGCTGCGCTCTCCGGCTTCGATGACCAGCGTCGCCAGACCGAGCGCCGCGACCAGGCGATTGCGCCGGGGGAAGGTGCCCGGCGAGGGCGGAGTCAGAAACGGAAATTCGCTGATCACCGCGCCGCGACCATCGGCGATGCGCTCGACCAGCGGGGCGTTTTCTTCGGGATACAATTTTCCAAAACCAGAACCGAGCACCGCAATGGTGCGCGCTCCAGCGGCCAGGGCAGCTTCGTGCGCGACGGTGTCGATGCCGCGCGCCAAGCCGCTGATCAGGCAGGTGCCGAGACGTGCCAGTCCGGTCGCGAACCGATGTGCGGTGCGATGGCCATACGCCGTCGGTCGCCGGGGACCGATGACCGAGATGCCCAACGCGTCGCGCGGCTCGATCGCGCCGCGGATCCACAACGCCAGCGGCGGATCATTCAAGACCATGAAGGCGCGGGGATATTCCGCGTCATCGCGGGTGATGATGCGCACCCCGGCGCCGTGGCACTGGGCTTTTTCAGTAGCCACCGTTTCGTCACCGCGCGGATCGCAGATCCGCCGAGCGCGCTCTGGCCCGACACCGTCGAGCGCCATCAGCCGCTGCATCGGCCAGCCGAACAGGGCTGCGACGCCGTCGGGTTCGTCTGCGCTGGCGTCGATCAGCTTCTGGGCGGTGATCGGACCAAGGCCGGGCACCAGGGCCAAGCGCAGCAGCGCATCGGCGGGGGTCATCCTTGCACGATTCCACTGAGGAAAGCCGCTTCGACCACCTCGACCGCGAGTCCGTCGAGAAGCTCGACCTGCCCCAGGCGAACGGGCAGTACAAAGCGGGTTTGGCCGTTGGCGACTTTCTTGTCGAGCGCGCAATGCTGGACGAGCGCCCGCGCGGTGGCCGCCGGATCGCGCGCGGTCAGCACCAGCGGCAGGCGATAACGACGCAGCAGATCATCCTGCCGACGCGGCAGGCCAGCCTCGGTCAGCCGGCCCTGTCGACGCGCCAGGTCAACCGCCATGCGCATTCCGATGCCGACCGCCTCGCCGTGCAGGAACCGAGTGTAACCGGTCTCGCGTTCGATCGCGTGGCCGAAGGTGTGCCCGTAATTGAGGTGCGCGCGCACTCCTTGCTCGGTCTCATCCTCGGCGACGTACCAGGCTTTGAGCCGGCAACTTTCGGCGACCGCGTGCGCGACGGCGTCGGGCTCAGCGCGTTCGAGCTCGTCGGCGAACGCCTCTTGCCAGCCGAAGAAAACCGGATCGCGGATCACTCCGTATTTGAGCACCTCGGCCAACCCAGCGCGGTATTCGCGCGGGTCCATCGAAGCGACCAACGTCGGATCGATGACCACCGCCTCGGGCTGCTTGAAGGCGCCGACCAGATTCTTGCCCGCCGCCGAGTTGACCCCGGTCTTGCCGCCGACGCTCGAATCGACCATCGCCAGCAAGGTCGTCGGGATCTGGATGAACCGTACGCCACGCATCCAGCACGCCGCGACAAATCCCGCGAGATCACCGGATACGCCACCGCCGAATCCGATGATCGCATCGGTGCGATCGATCTTGGCCGCGGCACAGGCCGCCCACATGCGCTCGGCGGTGGCCACGGTCTTGGCCGGTTCGCCAGCGGTAAACGTCGCGATGGTGGCCTGCAGGCCGGCGGCTTGCAGGGCCTGAATCAAGCGGGCGCCGTGCAGCCGGGCGACGGTCTCGTCAGCGACCACCAGGATTTTTTTACCGGCCAGGCGTGGGGCGATGAGCGTCCCGGCGTGATCGAGCGCACCGGGCGCCAGATGGATGTCGTAGGAGCGCTCACCGAGCGCGACGGGAACCGTGGTCATGGCAGGGACTTCTACAGCAGCGGACGATACGGAACGAGCACATCGATGATGTCGGGGTAGGCCTTGCGATCGCGGGTCACCAGCTTGAGCCCGTGGACCCGGGCGGTCGCGGCCTTCAGCCGATGGGCGAAGGTCCGCCCGCGCAGGCCGGTAGCCGCGCGCGCGATGTCGACATCGACCGCATGCACCTGCAGGGCGGTCAGCGCCGATTCGAGGGCCTGCCACTCGGCCTCCCCGAGAAAGGCATCGGACAGCTCAGCGATGGTGATCGCCGATAAGTGCAGATCGTCACGCGCGTACTCCAAGAAATCTGCGGCCTGCTCACTGCCCATGAGGTAGTCGATGAACACATCGGTGTCGATCAGCAGGCCGCTCATGCGTCCTCCTTGAGCACATCCGGCATCACCGGCAGGTCTTTGCGATTCTTCCACATGCCTTTGATCGAGCGCAGCGCCTGCAGGCGGTCTTCAGGTGTTTGCCGCGACAGGAACTCATCAAATGCCCGCCGTGCGACCGCACTGGCCGACTCACCGGTCCGCGCCGCGATGGCCCGTAACGAGGTCACCTGATCGGCGGTCAGGAAGAGTGGAGTCCGGCGCATGGCCAGAGCTTATGGCTTGGTGTCGCAGATGCAGGGGGACTTCCCGCAACGGCTGCAACCATGGCCATACTTCATTTCCACGGCAGCCGCCAGGTCGATTCCGGCAGTGTTGGCCAAACTGGTTAGCCAGGCCACGCAGTCGGCAAATTCGCCCGGCAGATCGTGCGCCGCCGGTTCACGCAGGGCTTCGGCAAGTTCGCCGACCTCCTCCATGAAGTACATGAAGGTCCCGGCAGAACCCCGCGCGATGTCTTTATGTCCATACGTTGCAGAGAGTTGTGTTTGCAGGTCGCGGAGATTCATTGGTCGTTATCCAGCGTATCCCAGGCCGTCGCCAGATCTGCAGCCAACGTTGCGAGGCCAGTTCCGGGCTGCGGCGCAAAGCGGTATCCTCGACCATCATCGGGCCAGCGCGGAACGACATGCCAATGCACGTGCGGGACTTCCTGGCCAGCCACCGGCCCATCGTTCAACACGATATTCACCGCCGGGCAGCCGGTCACTTGCTTGAGCGCGCGGGTCAGGCGCGCCAGCAGCCGTCCGGCATCGGCCAGGGTCGCCGGTGGCAGGTCGGCCAGCAACGGCGCCTCCACCAGCGGAATCAGCAACGCGTGGCCGGCCGACGTCGGGCGGATATCGAGCAGCGCGACCCATCGGGGTTCGCGAAAAATAAAATCGCCTGGAATCTGACCGGCGATGATCCGACTGAAAATGGAGGCCATAACGCGCATTCAAACCACCACCGACCATCAAGGAACGACCAACGCACCCGGTCGGCGTTTGCCTGCCTGCACGTGCCGTCTAATGTGCCGCACGCTTCAGGAGCCACTCGTGAATCAGATCCCAGACCCCGTGTATCAGCAGATCGTTCCCGGGCTGAAAAAAGCCTGCCCGCGACTGACGGAATTGGATCTGCGCGAAGCCCAGCAGCGCATCGATCTGCTCACCGCGAAAATCCAAAACCGTCACTGGGTCAGCAAGATCGTCGCCCGGCGAACCGTCTTGGGCCTGCTCAAACAAGCTGGCACCGTCATCGCCTCCTGAGCGGACCCCGCATCGCGAGGAACAGGAGGGCGCAGAGGACGCAGAGAGCGCAGAGGAATGCGCGTGGGTGGAGGATCAGGAGAGCGAAGAAAAAAAGCGGGATTGGTCGCGCCAGGCTCGGCCCTCAGCTCTCATTCCTCTGCGTCCTCTGCGTCCTCTGCGTCCTCTGGGCCCTCTGCGCGCTCCTGTTTGGTATCAGTTGTGTGAGTCTCTTGTACGAGGTCTTTGATGAATCCGCTCCTTTCGCTGTCTGCTGATCTTCCGGATTTCGCGGCGATCGATTCGACTCAGGTCGAGCCGGCGATCCGCGAGTTGATTGCCGGGGTCGAGCGTGGGCTCGACGCGTTTGAGGTGGCGCCGCAGGCGACCTGGGCGGGCACGTTGGGGCGGATCCATACGCTGGTCGAGCCGCTGCGGTTGGCGTGGGGCGTGGTCGGGCATCTGATGGCGGTGCGTAACGAACCGTCCCTGCGCGCGGCGCATGCAGCGATGCAGGGCGAGGTGGTGAAGACCTGGGTTCGCTTGGGCCAGAGCCGCGCGTTGTTCACGGCGTTGAACGCGATCCGCGACGGCGCCGAGTGGGCGCGCCTGGATTCCACGCAGCAGCGCATCCTGAGCAGCGAAATCCGCGACATGCAGTTGGCGGGCGTTGGTTTGAACGGCGCCGAAAAAGAGCGCTATCAGGCGATCAGCCTGGAATTGTCAGAGCTAGGCACGCGCTTTTCCAATCAGCTGCTCGACGCGGGCAAGGCGTGGCATCTCGATCTGACGACGCTCGATGAGGTTGCCGGATTGCCGGCGACCTTGCTCGCCCAGACCGCGGCGATGTACCAGGCAGCGGGGCTGACTTCTCGCAACGAGCAAAAAGCGCCAAGCGCCGGCCCCTGGCGGCTGACCTTGGACGTGCCGATCTACGGCCCGTTCATGGAACACAGCCAGCGCCGCGACCTGCGCGAAAAACTCTATCGTGCTTTCATCACCCGCGCGGCGGCCGCACCGCACGACAATCTGCCGGTGCTCGAGCGCATCCTCGCGCTGCGCCAGGAATTGGCGCGCCTGCTGGGCAAGACAAATCACGCCGAAGTCAGCCTCGCGACCAAGATGGCCGGGACGCTGCCCGCGGTCGACCAGCTGCTGAACCAGTTGCGCACGGCCGCCAAACCGAAAGCAGCGGAAGAGCTGGCTGAGCTGACCGCCTTTGCCCGCCAGCGCAGCGGCGACCCCGGCCTGCAGCTCGCCTTGTGGGACATGGCCTTTTGGGCCGAGCGCCTGCGCGAAGATCGTTACGCCTATACCGATGAAGCGCTGCGCCCGTATTTCGCGTTGCCGCAGGTGCTCAGCGGACTGTTCGCGCTCGCCCGGCGGTTGTTTGACGTCGTGATCACGCCGGTGACGGATCTCAGTATCTGGGATCCGGCGGTGCAGGTGTTTCGCGTCGCCGACCCCGACGGTCGCGAACGCGCTCTGTTCTACCTCGACGCCTATTCCAGGCCGGCCAACAAGCGCGGTGGCGCGTGGATGGATTCGTTTCGTGATCGCTTGGTGCGTGGCGGTGGCAGCGTGAGCGGCGACAGCAGCGTGCGTTCACCGGTCGCATATCTGGTGTGCAATCAAACGCCGCCGATCGGCGATACGCCGTCGCTGATGACCTTTCGCGAGGTCGAGACGCTGTTCCACGAATTCGGTCACGGCCTGCAGCATCTGCTGACCACCGTCGATCATCCGCAAGCCGCCGGCATCAACGGCGTCGAGTGGGACGCGATCGAGCTGCCGTCGCAATTCATGGAGAATTGGTGCTACGACGAGGCGACGATCCTCGGTGATGCCCAGCATCCCGGACTCGCGCGCCATTGGCAGACCGGCGCGCCGTTGCCGCGCGAGCTGTTCGCGCGGGTCTGTGCGGCGCGGACGTTTCGCGCCGCGAGCATGACCTTGCGGCAAGTGAATCTCGCGACCCTCGATCTCGAACTGCATGCGCGGATGACCGCCGGCGAATCTCCGCTGGCGGTGCAGCAGCGGATATCCGCGGTGAATTCGGTGTTGGCGCCGTTGCCCGAAGATCGCTTCCTGTGTTCGTTCAGCCACATCTTCGCCGGCGGATATGCGGCGGGTTACTACAGTTACAAATGGGCCGAGGTGCTGTCCGCCGACGCTTTCGCCGCCTTCACCGAAGCCGGTCCCGACGCGCACCCGGCGCTCGGCCGCCGCTTTCGCGACAGCGTCCTGGCCAGCGGCGGAGCGCGGCATCCGCTCGCGGTCTTCCGTGATTTCCGCGGCCGCGAACCGCAGGTCGATGCTCTGTTGGTCCAGACCGGTCTGCGGACGACCATAGACAAGCCATGAGCGACCCGCTGCCGCCGGTCTACATCGGCAGTCGCACGCGCACTGCGGCGCGCGGACATTTCTGGCAGGTGCTCGGCGAATTAGCGTCGGCGCGCACCGCTGCGACGTTGATCGCGGTGATCGGCAGCGTCGCGTGGATCGCCGCGTATTATGAGCGCGATTATGGGATGGCCGCGGCGCATGTGCAGTTCTATCAGGCGTGGTGGTTCAACCTGCTGTTCGTGTTCATCGCCATCGCGGTGGTGGGCGCGGTCGCCGTGCGTTGGCCGCTGCATCGCCGGCAACTCGGATTCGCGATCGTCCACGCCGGTTTGATGCTGCTGATCGTCGGTTTCTGGCTCGGCGCCAATCGCCTCGATGGGATGCTCGCTGCCCATCCCGGGCAGCCGGCGTCGCAGATCGAATTGCCGACCGATGAAGTGCGGGTGCTCGACCCGGACAGTCAGCAGCCGTGGCGCACGATCTTCCAACCGCTGGAGTTCTCCGGCTATCCCAGCCCGTTGCGCTACGTGCTGAAGCCGTTGTGGCCGATCGCGGACCTCGGCATGCACACCCTGGCCGAACCGTTAGAGATTGCACGGTTGACCTCGGGAACCGTGGTGACGGTGCGCCGCATCATTGACACCGGCGGACCTGAATTGGGTTTCATCGCGGCTTCAAATCTCACAGAAGCGACTGGCCCGGCGACCATGGTGCAGCTGGCGATCAGGCCGCCGCAAGCCACCACCTATCAAGAGATGGGCGGCCAATGGATGACTCCCGACGGCGCGGATGGCGTGTTCAGCCGTGGCCCATTCACCGCCACCATGGCGAAGACCAGCGAACCCTTGCTGGTCGAGGATTTCCTCAAACCGGCGGATGAGCCGTCAGCGCATGGCCGGCTGCTGATCTATTGGCAGGGCAAACGCCACGAGGTCATCATCGATCCCACGGCGATGCCGCAGAAGATCGATCTCGACGATACGCACATCACGCTCAACCGCCTGCTCACCAATCCGGCCCACGAATCCGGCACCTTGACCCAGGACGATAGCAAGCCGGCGAACCCGGTGGTCGAAGTGACCATCACCCGCAATGACCAGTCGCGCACGCTGTTCGCCTCGGCCTACAGCCTGCTGCCGCCGGTGCCGGGAATGCCGGAAATGATTTTTTCGCATCCGCAATTGGCGGATCCCGCCGGCGGTGGCCAGGGTTCGTATGTCCAACTGCTGGTCGGCCCCGATGCCCGCCTGCATGTCCGCTGCTTCACCCGCTCGGATGGCGCGGGACCCGCCCTGACCGTGCCGGCAAGCGGATGGAGCGGATCCATCGCCGGCGGCGCGAGCAAGGCGATGGACCTGCGCCTGAGCCTGCGTCATCTGCCGCACGCCGAACGCGGTCCCGAACCGCTGATCATGCAGGCTGAAAAAAAGGATCGCGCGACCCGCTGGCTCGAACTCGAAGTCAGCCACGGCGGAGGCAGCTCCAGTTCCACCGCGCGCACCTGGATCAGCCGGGGCAGCCGGATTCCGGTGACGGTGCCCGGGTTTGGCGAGGTCCTCATCACGTATCGGAAAGCGATCTACGACTTGCAGCAGAGCAACGGCTTCGCGGTAATTCTCGATCATTTCGAGGCCGGCAAGGATCCCGGCGGCGTGGGCAACGCGACCTATTCCAGCA
>JANYGY010000046.1 GCA_025362255.1 Planctomycetales bacterium | reverse complement strand
CGGCAAGCGGCACAACCTGCCGCTGATCCGTGTCATCGACTTCGACGGCACGATGACCAAGGATTGCCTGCAGTTCGCCGGGCTGGAGCGCTTCGCCGCGCGTAAAGCCCTGCTCAAGGAGTTCGAGGCCTCAGGCGTACTGCTCGGCTCGACCGAGATCATGCACACCGTCGGCCACAGCTACCGCTCCAACGTGCCGATCGAGCCGATGGTCACTGAGCAGTGGTTCGTGAAAATGGAGTCGCTCGCGACGCCGGCGTTGAAAGCCAGCGTCAGCGGCGAGGTCGTCTTCCATCCCGAACGCTGGACCAAGGTCTACAACCACTGGCTGGAAAACGTCCGCGACTGGTGCATCTCGCGCCAGATCTGGTGGGGCCATCGCATCCCGGCATGGACCGATGCGGCGACCGGCGACGTGATCGTCGCGGTCGATGATCCGACCCTCGATCCGAAAAATGCCGGGCGCACCTTGGTGCAAGATCCCGACGTGCTGGATACGTGGTTCTCGTCGGCGCTGTGGCCGTTCTCGACTCTGGGTTGGCCTGAGCAGACGCCCGAAATGGCGCGGTATTTTCCAACAAATACCTTGGTCACGGATCGCGGCATCATTTTCTTTTGGGTCGCCCGGATGGTCATGGCGAGCCTGTTCGCGTTGGACAAAAAGCCGTTCTCGGATGTCTATATCCACGGCACCGTGCTCGATGAGCGCGGCATCAAGATGTCGAAGTCATTGGGCAATGGCATCGATCCGATCGTGATGATCGAGGGCGGGACGCAAAATTATCTCGGCAAGGATTATCAGTGCCCGGGGTACGGCGCCGACGCGGTGCGCTACACCTTGCTCGATATGACCACTGAGGGTCAGGACCTGAAACTTTCGCCGGCCAAGTTCGAGACCGGGCGCAACTTCGCGAATAAAGTGTGGAATGCCGGGCGTTTCCTGCTGATGAATCTCAGTGAGCGGCCGTTGCCGGCCACTGTCACCGCGGCCAGCCTGGATCCTGCGACGCTTGGTTTTCCGGAGCGTTGGATCCTCGACCGCCTCGCTCAGGCGATCGGCGAATGCACGTCGTCGCTGGCGGCATTCCATTTCAACGATTACGCCAACGGCGCGTATCGCTTTTTCCGCGATGATTTGTGCGACTGGTATCTCGAATGGGCCAAGCGCCAATTCAAGGCCGGCGGAGCTGATGCGGTCATCGCCGGGCGGGTGCTGTCCTTCTGCTTTGATCAGGTGCTGCGCCTGCTGCATCCCGGCATGCCGCATCTCACGGAATACCTCTGGCAGCATCTGCAGACGACTGCCGGGGGTACGGCCTGGGCTGGGCGCCATCTGATGACCGAGCCGTGGCCCGAACCAGTTGGGCACCATGCGGACGCCGCCATCGGGCCTCAGATGAACGCCCTGCAAGCCGTCGTGGTCACGGTGCGCAACGCGCGCAATCTGCTGCAATTGGGCGACGGCATTCAACTCGCGGCAATCATTCATGCGCCGGATGCGGGCGAGCGTTCGCTGATCGAGGCCAATCGCGATTTCGTGATCAATCGCGCCAACTTGCTGTCCTTGGATATCTCAAGCAGCGGCACGAAGCCGCCGGCAAGCGTCAGCACCGCGGTGGGTGCGCTCAAAATCCATATTCCCGTCAGTGGCGTGGCGGATGTTGCCAAGCTTACCGAACAGCTGACCAAGCGCGTCAGCGGCTTGGAAAAGAGCATCGCCGGCAAGGCCGCGCGCTTGGCCAATGCCGACTTCATTGCGCGGGCACCAGCGGCGCAGGTCGAGGAGACGCGCGCGCTGGCGGCCAAGGAACAGGTCGAGCTGGACAACGTTCGGGAAACGCTCCTCGGCCTGTGAGGGCCTTCCATTGATGGTCTTCTTTATCCATGGCGCATTACGTACGTCTTCCATCATTGGTTGATTGATGCCGTACGCCCTGATCACTGGAGCTTCGCGCGGAATCGGCCGGCATTTGGCGGTCGAGCTGGCCCGGCGCGGTTTCGATCTGGTGCTGGTCGCGCGCAGCGAAGAGCTGATGGATGACCTCAAGAGCGAACTCGAGTCCGCACATAAGATCCAGGTGACGTTGATCGTCTCCGACCTCTCCGTCCCCCTAGCCGGAGAGGCCTTGTACGCTCGCGTACGCCAGACGATGCCGGTGCCGGACGTATTGATCAACAACGCCGGGTTCGGCGCCTTCGGCACATTTCACGACGCTGATGACCACCACCTGCACCGACTCATCCAGGTGAATATCGTGACCCTCACCAGCCTGATGCGCCAGGTGCTCGCTGACATGCTCGTGCGCGGTGCCGGGCGGATCATGAACGTCGCGAGCTGCGCGGCGTTCAATCCGGGGCCGTTGATGGCGGTGTATTTCGCGACCAAGGCTTACGTCCTGCACCTCAGCGAAGCAGTGGCTCAAGAATGTGCCGGCAGTGGCGTGACCGTGACCGCGTTGTGTCCAGGAGCGACCGCCACCGGATTCCACCGCACCGCCGGATTTCCCGAAGACTCGTGGTTGTTCGCTCCGCCGATGGCCGAACGCCCGGAGCTGGTCGCACGATATGGCGCACGGGCCCTGTTCGCCGGCCGGCGCGTCGCGATTCCGGGGATCGCGAATAAGCTGTCAGTGATCGCGATCCGCTTTTTGCCCCGACGGGTGGCGGTAATCCTGACGCATCGCGTGCTGCGGCACTGACTGCGCTCCTGAAGAGGACTCGGGAAACCCTGGTCCAAGCTTCATCGGTAATTCTCGCGGCGGCCGATTGTGCGCGGCATCGGAGAATCCCCATGTCCCTGCGCACCCTGGTTCCTTCATTGCTGCTGCTCGCGAGCAGCACGGTTGCGCTGAGCGCAGCAGACACCTCGTATCTCGTGCCGACCCAAGGTGGCGTGATCATCAAACCGATTGCGACCGCGGGCGACAGCTATCCCAGTGGGGCCCCGGTACCTCTCGGCGCCGGCGCCACTGGCACCCAAGTCTTGTCGGGCTTACCCGATGGGCTGGGCGCTTGGAAAACAGGCACCGATTTGTTCGTCATCTCGAATCATGAGATCCCCTCCGCCAACGGCATCGCGCGCACCCATGGTGGCACAGGCGCATTCCTCACGCGGTTGACCTTGAACACCGCCAGCAATCTCGCGGTCACCGACATTCGCGATGTGATCACCTCCGTGTATCGGGCCACCCGCACTGCTGGCGCGCCGACGTTTGCCACGGCTTCCGCATATGCCTTTTCCCGTTTCTGCTCAGCCGATCTGCCAGCCACCGCTGCGGTGTACAACACCACCTCGGGCAAGGGCGTCGCCGCGTCCACCGCCCGCTTGTTTTTCAATGGCGAGGAGACCTCAGGCAAAAGTCCGTGGATGCACGTGGTCGACGGAACCTTTGCGGGACAAAGCGTCGAGTTGCCCGCGCTCGGCCAATTGAATTATGAAAACCTGCTCGCGTGTCCCAAGATGCAGGACAAGACGATCCTCATCGGCCAGGACGACAACAGCATCACCAATTCGTTTGTCACCGTCTGGGTCGGTGACAAAAGCGTGTTACCCGGGACTCCCACAAACGCGCAGGATTATGCCACCGCCGCTGGTCTGACCTCGGGCAAGTTGCATGTGATCAGAGTCGGAACCGTGACGAGCGAGGATGTCGCCACCCGGGTCGGCGTGGCGAAAGGCGCGCCGACTCCGTTCACCCTGGTTGAAGTGGGCACCGCCGGCGATGTCTCGACCACCGCGTGGCAATATGTCGCGAGTCCATTGAGCGATCCGTTGCGCACAGATGCGGCGACCAAAGGGACGAAATTCTTTCGTCCGGAAGACGGCGCCTGGGATCCGGTCACCGATGGCGTGTATTATTTCGTAACCACCCATCAGATCGACGACACCAAGGACGGCCTCAATGGCCAGACGACCAATGGCGCGTTGCCCGCAGCCGGGGTGGCCCCTGTTCCCCAGACCGGACGTTCACGGTTGTGGAAACTGGTGTTCGCTGACATCACCAATCCCACCGCAGGTGGCACCATCACCTGCCTGATCGACGGCACCGAAGATCCAGGTCCGCAAATGATGGACAACATCGCGGTCGACACCCACGGTCGAATCATGATTTGCGAAGATCCAGGCAGCTCAGCCGATTTTTCTGCCCGGTTGTGGATGTACGACATTGCGGGCGACAAACTCACCGTCATCGCCAAGCATGATCCCGCCAACAATGGTGACCTGGGGCGCGGAGCACCGGTGGTCGCAGGCAGCATCATGCGGCCAAGCGCACCCTTCAACCGTGATGAGGAATCGTCTGGCCCAATTGATGCCGAAGCCTTTCTCGGAGCCGGCCATTTCCTGATCGATGTGCAGAATCACGCGACCACCGGTCGCAGCGCGGAAGTTTTCGAGGGCGGCCAGTATATGGACATTTTCGTCCCGACGACGTTTCCCGCTGGTGGAACCCTGCAATCGGGGCGCTTGGCGACGATCACTGCCACCGGCGGCGATGTCGTGGTGCGGGACAGTGGCTACGGCTCGGCCATTGCCCGGGTGCCGGGCACCACCGATCAGGTGTATCTGATGTCTGACCGGGGTCCGAATGTCGACGGAGCCGCGGGCGCCAAGCTGTTTCCGCTGGCAACGTTCGCTCCGCGCATCGGCAAATTCAAACTCAATGGCGACGGCACGATGGAGATGCTGAGCGTCATCCAGCTCAAACGCGCCAACGGCACTTTGCTCACCGGCCTGCCTTTGCCTGCTGGCGCCACGGGTTCGACCGGCGAAGTCGCGTATGCATTGAACGCTGATGGCACGGCCGGCACCACGCTGCTGACCGATACCGAGGGCCTCGATTCAGAAGGCTTGGTCGCCCACCCCGATGGCACCTTCTGGATTTCGGACGAATACGGGCCGTTCATCCTGCACGTCGCCGCTGATGGTACGACCATCGAGCGCATCGCCCCCGGGACGGCCAACAGTCTCGGCCACAAACTGCCGGCAGTGCTTGCCAAGCGCATCATCAACAAAGGCATGGAAGGTCTGACGATCACGCCCGATGGCACCAAGTTGGTCGGCATGATGCAGTCGACGTTGGGCAACGGCATCCCCTCGCCCGCACCGGGTGGCAGTGCCGACGACGAATCGAAAAAAGATTCCTGCCTGCGCCTGGTGGTCTACACCCTCGCCACCGGAGCCTGTGCGGAATATGTGTACCTGCTCGAAGACATGGTCGGCGGTGCAAAAAAAGGCGGTTCAGTCAGCGAAATCACCGCGATCTCGAACACTGAATTCCTGGTCGACGAGCGGGATGGAAAATTCCTCACAGATTCCACCTCGAAAATAAAATCCATCTACAAGATCAACCTCAGTGCCGCGACCAACATCACCGACCCAGCTGATGCTGCCGGCGGCAAACTGTTCACCAGCAAGACGCCCGAAGAATTATGCTACAACATCACTCAAGCGGCAGCCAATACCGCGTTGACGACGGCGGGCATTGTTCCAGTCACCAAGTCGCTGGTGGTTGATCTGAAGCTCGGCGTGTACCCCGCGCAATACAATCACGACAAGATCGAAGGCATGGCTCTGCGCGGTTCGACGTTGTGGCTGTCGAATGACGACGATTTCGGCGTCACCGACATCAGTGGCATCACTTCAAAGGATGTCGACCAGAGCACTTCAAGTTCGAATCTCGCGGGCACCAAGAAACGTGGGATGGCCGATTTTTCCCAGGTCATCAGCATCGACGTGACCGCGGCCGGAATCGTCGCCAGCAACAACCTGCCGTGGGTATCGGTGGTCACCGACCAAGCGCTGACGGTAGGCAGCCCCGCCAATGTGGTCGTTCAAGTCGGTGATATGGAGACCCCGGCGGCAACTCTCACGCTGACCGGAAGTTCATCGGCGGCCAGCGTCGCAACTGTGGTGATCAGCGGTACGGGCGCCTCGCGCACGGTGGCCGTGACCCCGGTCGCCGGTGGCACCAGCACCGTCACCTTGACCGTGGGCGACGGCACGGGCACCAGCACGCGCACGTTCGCGGTGACGGTGCCCAGCGCCGGTGGCACCGCGACTGCGGGCACTGCGACTGCCGGCACGACAACTGCTGGCAGCACGACCGGCACGCCCGCGACCCCGGATGACGACAAGAAGAAATGCGGAGCGGGTTCCTCGCTCGCGATGCTGCTCGGCTTGCTCGGGCTAGGCTTCCTGACCTTGCGTCACGGCGCCGCACGGCGGCGATAAAGCGTTGGCGCCACCCCGAACCGCCGGGTGAAGGCGCGGGTGAAATAAAATGGATTGGTAAAACCGCATTGCTGGGCAATGACCGCA
>JANYGY010000179.1 GCA_025362255.1 Planctomycetales bacterium | reverse complement strand
GGAAACCGGCGGTCCCAGGGGCTATCCGGAATCCTTGGTAAAGGGTAGAAGCAGAGAAGAGGAGCCGAGCGATCATGACGCAGACTCCTCGACCCTTGTAAAAAATGCGGGAGCGATGACGCGAATGTGGCCCGGACTTTGGCCCACGTGAGGACGTTGCTCTACGCCATTGCTCTTGGGCGCCTATCTCCGACAGATTCCGCGGCCGTTGGCCAAGGTCGCCTGACGAATGCTTAGACTGAGGTCGTCGAGCGCCGGCGACCCGTGCGACGGCGGATGGTCGCCGTCCCACGATCAGTGACATGGCGGTCGGTGGGCGGATCCGTGTTGGGTGCGCCGGGGATGACCTGTAATTTGATCGTGATGCCCTGGGTGGCTGGTCGACTCTCTACCGGTGTTGAGACGAGCACGGGTGGATCGCGACGCAGCAGCTCGCTTGCGGGAAAGGTAGCTGGGCGAAACCGTCGGCTGGCCAGGCGTCCGGCAATGGTGAGCGCGATCAGGATCAGCAGGGCGGCGACGGCGTAGTCCATACGTTATGGATCAAAGCATGAACCAGGAAATCATTCTGCGCAAGTCGGGGCATCGGTGGCGCTGGTGTACAATGTCGACCTTGGACGGATTAGTCATGCGTCAGAGCCGATGACTCATCAGCGAGCTAGACCGGAGGCCATAGGTCCAAGCCGGTCAAATACGTACGCAAGGTTGCCGGCAGATGGGCGAGCACCGTGAGGGTGTCGTAACAGGGCCCCTGATCGAGCCACAGCTCATCAGCGCAGGTGGTCAGCCACAGCACCGCCATGCGCGCGGCGTCGAACGGCGGGGCGCCGCGCGCCATCAGGCCGGCGGCGAGACCGGCGAGCACGTCGCCAGTGCCACCCACCGCCATGCGCGGATTGCCGCGCGGATTCTTCTGCCAGCGCCAGCCATCGGAGATCAGATCGACTGGCCCTTTGGCGAGGATCACCCGATCTCGGCGCGCGAACGCATGGGTCACCGCTTCGCCGGGAGCCTTGCCGAACAGGGTTCGCGCTTCGCCCGCGTGCGGTGTGAGCAGCAGGCGGTTGTCGCTGTCCGGCAGGGCGCGCACCATCTCAGCGCAGGCAGTGATGCCGTCAGCATCGAGGACCACCGGCACGCCCATCTCGGTCGCTAAACTAAAAGCTTGGCGTGCGGCGTCATGGGCGCTTTCTTCGCGACCAAGGCCCGGGCCGATCAGTACGCAACTGGCGCGGACCAGCTGCGGTGTGAGATCTTCGGGATCTTCCGGGGTCAACGAATCGCCGGGTTGGCGGTGGACCACCACGGTCGGCGGCAAGGCGGCGTCACCCGCGGTCCAGGCGCGCACCAGATCACAGCCGGTGAGGACTCCGGCGCGGCAGGCGAATTCCAACGCCCCGGGAAAGCGTCCGCCGCCGATCACCAGCAGCTCGCCATGGGTGCCTTTATGGCCGTCCTTTTTCAATAGGGGAAATCGCCGCATGCATGCCGGCTGGACCTCGAGATAGGCCGCCGGCAACACGCCGATGTCGACGGTGATGAATTCGCCGACGCCGGTGGCCTTCAGCAATTCGGCCTTGGCCACCTGCAGGCACACCGTGCGGGTCGCGGGCAGGACCAGTTCGGTCCCCAGGCCGCTGGGCACATCCACCGCCAACACCGCGGCTCCGTTTTTGGCCAATGCGCTGAGAGCGAGCAACGCCCCGGCGACCGGCTCACGTGGTTTGCCGCGGACTCCAGCGCCGAGGATCGCGTCGACGATCAGCGCCACCGGTTCAAGCGGAATCGCGGTCACCTGGACCACGGATTCCGGCAACCGACGGGCTTCACGATCGCCCAGGGTGCTCGTCGGCTTGAGCACCGGCCACACGATCACCCTGCGGCCCGCTTCGGCGAGCAGGCGCGCGGCGACGTAGCCATCGCCGCCGTTATTGCCCGAGCCGCAGGCGACCAGGATCGTCCCGCGGGGAGCCAGGCGTTCGGCTTCGCGGGCGATCGCTTGGCCCGCGCGCTCCATCAATTCGCCAAGGTCCTGGCCGAGCGCCTGGGCGGCCTCGTCGATCAACGCAGTTTCGCTCAGCGGACAAACGGGTGTGGGCAACATGGTGGGATCAGCTGCGAATGAGGACGAGGTGACAGACTTACTGACAGACTTACTGAAGTGGAAGCCGTGCGCGCCAGCCACGACGTTGCTGATTCGGGGGTTTGGTGCTATCACGCGTTCGCTGGTTCCGTTCGACCTGGTGGCACGCCTCGTTTTGAAATCACCCTGATCGTCCATGCCTTTTGTTTTCCTTCGTCGACTGCTCGATGGCTTGCTGGTGTTGGGGCTGACCCATCTCGCGGTGTTCGTCGCCTTGCGGTTGCACCCCGGGGATCCATGGGCGGATCTGGCGGGCGACAAGGCGTTGCCCCCCGAGGCAGTCGCGCGGATGCAGGCGCTGTACGGCCATGGCGGCAGTTTCCTGCACCAATACGCGAGTGAGATCGGGGCGCGATTGACCGGGGACTTCGGGTTGTCGCTCAAGCTCGCCCGCGGTCAGCCGGTGGTCGATCTGCTGGTCGCTGCCCTGCCGGTATCGGTCGGCATCGGCTGCGGCGCGCTGCTGGTCGGCATGGTGCTGGGCGGTTGGGCGGGACTCATCGCGGCGCGCAGTCGCGTGCTTGGCGGAGGGCGACGCGACAGCCTGATCCGTCTGCTGGCGACGATCAGCATCTCGCTGCCTGATTTCGTGTTCGGCACCGGGTTGCTGCTGTTGTTGAGCCTCTCCTGGCACTGGCTTCCGGCGGGCGGCTTGGACACGCCGTTGGGATTAATATTGCCGGTGCTCACCCTGGGCCTGCCGTTAGCGGCAGCGATCGCCCGCCTGACCCGGGCCAGCTTGGTTGAGGAACTGGCGCTCGATTTCGTGCGCACCGCCCGCGCCAAAGGTGCGAGCGAGGCCCGCGTGGAGTTCGACCATGCGCTGCGCCCGGCAGCCGGGCCGGTGGTCGCGTACATTGCCCAGGCGGCGGCAGCTGTGCTCACCGGTTCGCTGGTGGTCGAGGCGCTCTTCGCCCTGCCCGGACTCGGATTTTATTTCGTCCAAGGCACCTTGGCCCAGGACTGGACCGTGGTCAGCGGCGCCGCCCTGCTCTACACCGCCGTGCTGGTGGGATTCAATCTGCTGGCCGATCTCACGCTCGCTTGGTTGGACCCGCGCACGCGCTGACCTAACGCAAGGTGTTGGAGCCGTCGTCTGTCGCGGGATCGTTGTTGATGTCAGGGCCTACAGTGTTGCCCGCGGCCTTGGGTGTCGGGTGCAGCAGGTCGTCGAGGGCGGTCAGCAAGACATGGGTCGGCTGCGCGGCTTTGAATTCTTGAAAAGCTTTTTCGGCATCGGCAGGGCGATCGCTGCGCACCAGGGCGAGCACTCGGTAATAGCGCTGCCGGGCGGAGGGCTTGGCCACATCGTCGGTCAAGCTGAGGATGGTCTTCCATTCGAGTTTGTCAGCCAAACCAGCCAAGCGTCCCTCGATGGCGGCGGCTGGGGTTCCACCGGCAGCGGCCAACCACGGCGCAAGGATCCCGATCACGCCACGTCCGACGCTGTCCAAGGGATCGTTCGAGGTGTTGACCGGCTTCGCTGTCTCGGCTGGCTTTGCCTCTGCTGTTTTCGCCTCCACTGGCTTCCCATCGACGGGCTTCGCCTCCACGGGTTTCGCCTCCACTGGCTTCGTTTCCCCAGCCCCACGTCGTGGAATTCCGGCAATGGCGACGTGCTGCTCGCGATGGCCGAGGCTCCAGACGGTGGTGTGGATGACCACGTTGCCGCCGCGCTCTTCGCGATCGAGATGCACGATCGCGAGTTTGTGATCGGTATTGGTCAAGGCGATGCCGACCGCCGCCTGGGTGGTCAGATCACCGTCGGTGACGTCGTGTTTTTTCAATTCAGCCAGCGCGTCGGGGCCGATCACCACGCGCACCTGAACGCCGGCCTGGTCAGTGATCCGTTGCGCCACTGCGTCGGCCGCCGGGCGGGCGCTGGGGTCGGAAATCAGCAGCAGGACGAGAAGGAGTTCGTTCATGGCAGTGGTCTATCCCTAGTGGACCGTAGTGGACGGCGGTGGTGGTTCGTTGGCTTCCGTCAGCCGTGCGATAGGTCCACAGTCTCATGACGAGCGTGCAGCCGACTCCCGCCAAACCAATCGCCGACCAGTTGCTGGCCGAGGCCGTGCGTCTTGCTGACGCAGCTTTGGAGCAATGGCTGCCGCCGGCCGATGAGGCCCCCACGCGCCTGCATCAAGCGATGCGCTACAGCGTGTTCGCCGGTGGCAAACGCCTGCGCCCGGCGCTGGTCCTGGCGGCCTGTCGGGCAGTGATGGGCGCGACCGTGCCGGCTGACGCGGCTGACGTTCGCAGCTCTCCCAAGCTCGCCGCCAAGCTCGCCGCCGCGCTCGCCGCGGTGGAAGTCCTGCACACCTACACCTTGGTGCATGACGATCTGCCGGCGATGGATGACGATGACCTGCGCCGGGGCCGGCCGACCTGTCATAAGGCCTTCGACGAGGCCACCGCGATCCTCGCCGGTGACGCCTTGCAGACCCTGGCGTTCGAATGCGCTGCCGCACTCGGAGCCGAGGCCGTGACCGTGCTCGCGCGCGCCGCCGGATCGCGCGGCGTGGTCGGTGGCCAGCAGGATGATCTCGATGCCGAGGGGGCCGCGATCGACGATTCACCGGCGTGCGCGGCTCGGCTGGAGCGCATCCATCGCGGCAAAACCGCCGCCCTCATCCGCGCCAGTTGTGCGCTCGGGGCGATCGCCGGCGGCGCCACCAGCAGCCAACGCGCCGCGCTTGAGCGCTTCGGCGAGGACATCGGCCTGGCCTTCCAGATCGCTGACGACGTGCTCGACGCCACCGCTGACGCGGCGACCCTGGGCAAGACTCCAGGCAAGGATGCAGCGCAAGGCAAGCTGACCTACGTCGCGGTCTATGGCTTGGCCGCGGCCCGCGCCCAGGCCCAGCTGCGCGCCGCAGCGGCATTTGCTGCGCTTGCCGAATTCGGCGCCGCGGCGTCACCCCTGGCCGCCTTGGGCCACTTCATCGTCGAACGGAATCACTGATGCGCTGGCTCATGCTCATGCCCACCCTGGGGCTCATGGGGGGAAGCTGCGTCGGTCTGTCGCTGAGCGCCGTCGAATACCATTTCACGATCGGTGTCGTCCAGCAATATCTGGTCGAGACCAAACAAGAAGTCGCCTGGGATTCCGCGGGCGATCACTTGGCCTTCACCAGTTCGGTGGCGACCCTGCAGGCGTGGAAATGCATCGCCATCGACGGCAGCACGGCGACCGTCGAGGCGACCATCCTGCGGGTCATCGCCAAACATCAGGGACCCGGCTCTGACCATCGGTTCGACAGTTCGCTGCGCATGTCGACGGATCCATCGGTGTCGGATCCGTTGCTTGGACATCTCAAAGCGCTCGACGGCGTGACCTTGACACTGCGCATCGATCAGCTGACCGGCGCGACTCGGGTCAGCGGCGGCGCGGTGATCGCTGACGCCATCGCCAAGCGCGCCCCGAACCTGATGGATCCGACCGCGCCGTCTCCGATGGCGGCGCAGGCGCAGCAGCTGTACGGCGACGCCAACCTGTCGCGCATCTGGTCGCAGACGCTGGCTCTGCCGGCGTTCACGCCCCAACCGGTGGCCTTGGGCGAGCCTTTGACCGGCACCCTCAATCGGATCTGGAAAGGCCAGACCTACACCCTGCAGGGCGAGGTCGGCGGCACGGCGGTGTTGGCCAAGGAACCGACCGCGGTAACCGCGGCGGTGTCCGCCGTCACCGGCGATGGCGAATTGAAGGTGACCGCCAGCGGCTGGCCGGGTACCGCCGGAGGTCACTTGCGCTTTGCGTTGACCATCAACGCCCTGACCCAGCCGGTGACGCAACAGCACATCGTGACCTGGCAGATCGCCCAGATTCCGAATCAAGCGGCCCCACCGTCAGGTCAGTGAGCCTGCCGCACGATCTTCGGAAACGTCCGCCGCACCCAGACCGAGTTCCTTCAGCTTGTTGTACAACGTCGTGCGATTGATCCCGAGCTGTTCGGCGGCCTTCGATTTCTGATTGCCGGTTTCGTGCAGAACGGCGCGGATGATCTGGGCCTCGATCCGCGCCAGATCACGTTCACCCGGAGGAATCAGCAAGGTGCCCCGCGGCACGTCCGGCGTACGGCTGGCCGGAGTGAGGGGAAAGTTGCTGTTCGGTTGCGAGCTGTTTGGTGAAGAGCCAGGTCCGGCCGGGGCCGGACGCAGGCCCGCCGCCTGATCATGAACCGGTTGGAAGAGTTCCTCGTCGAGCACCAGATCGGCGGCGAGGATGGTCTGACCTTCGGCCCCGATCACCGCGCGTTCGATCGCATTGGCCAGCTCGCGGACATTGCCGGGCCAGACATAGGTGCGCATCGCCGCCCGCGCCTCGTCCGACAACGACAGGCCGGGACGGCCCAGTTCAACCGTCAGGCGTTTGATCAGATGATCGGCCAACGGCAGGATGTCGTCAGGACGCTCGCGCAACGCCGGCACCGGGATCGGCACCACCCGCAGACGGAAATACAGATCTTGGCGAAAGCGTCCGGCGATGACTTCGGCGCGCAGGTCGCGGTTGGTCGCTGCCACCACCCGCACATCAACCTCGACATCGATCAGGCCGCCGACCCGGCGAAAGCGCCGCTCTTGCAGCGCGCGCAGCAGCTTGGTCTGCAAGGTCAGCGGCATCTCGCCGACTTCATCGAGAAAGATCGTGCCGCCGTCGGCGACTTCGAACAATCCGGCTTTGCCTTTGACGTCGGCACCGGTGAAGGCGCCGCGTTCATAGCCGAACAGTTCGGCTTCGAGCAGATGCTCGGACAGCGCCGCGCAGTTGATCGCGATGAACTGCTTGCCGGCGCGCGCCGAACGCTCGTGGATGGCGCGCGCGACCAGCTCTTTGCCGACGCCGCTCTCGCCTTGGATCAGCACCGTGGTCGACGGCACCGCGGCCACCCGTTTGATCATGCCCAGGACCTGCTTCATCGCGCCGCTGCTCGCGATCATCGACTGCCGGCCCTGATTTTTGCCCGACAGACGCGCGACCTGCCGACCAAGGCGCTGCTTGTCGAGCAGCAGGCCGACGGTGGTGCGCAGGCGTTCGAGCTTGAAGGGTTTCTCGATGAAATCAGTGACGCCCTGTTTCAGCGCCTCGACCGCGAGATCGACCGAGCCATGCCCGGTGAGCAGCACCACCGGCATGTCGGGATCGATGGCGCGCAACTTGGCCACCAGATCCAGTCCGGTGCAATCCGGCAGCTTCTGATCCAGGATCGTCAGGTCGGGATAGCCATCGCGCATTGCCAGCAGCGCCTGCTCGCCGCTGGCGGCCTGCAGCACCGTCAGATCGGGAAACGCCTTGGCGATCGCGGTGCGGATGGCGGGTTCGTCATCGACGACGAGAAGGGTCTCAGGCATACGGTCTCACCATGCGAGCAGATGGGCGAAGGATGAAGTGAAATCCTGGGCGCGAAGAACTCGGTCATCAGCCAATCGACGAACATGATCTCAGCCGAGGATCGCGGTCAGGGCGGCCTTGAAATGCGCCGGTGTGAGCGGTTTGGCGAGATGCTGATCGGCGCCGGCGTGCAACGCATGCATGATGTTGTCGGCGTTGCCGTTGGTGGTGATCATGACGATCGAGACACGGCTGTGCGGATCGAGTTTGCGCATCTCGCGCACCATCGTCAGGCCATCCATCGTCGGCATGTTCCAGTCGCTGAGCACGCAGGCGATGTCGCCCAGCTTGAAGCGTTCCAGACCTTGGCGGCCGTCTTCGGCTTCGATCACGTTGACGTCGAATTCGCACGCTCTGAGCTGCTCGATGACGATTCGTCGCATCATCGCTGAGTCATCGACCACGAGCACATTTTTGGGCATTCGGCTTAGGGGAATTCTTATTTCGGGTTCGCGTGAGTGACCGCTTGTGGGCTGCTTGCAGTCGAACTAGCGGCACTCGCACTGGCCGCCGCCACCCGCGTTGCCGGCAGACCGCTGGCGACGGTTGGCGCCGTCACCCGCAGGCCGCGCCATTCCCAGGTCGGATCAGCTGGTCCAGTCCAGGCGATGCCCACCCGGCTGGCGCTGATCGTCAAACCATCGAGGGCCGTGATCGCGCTGGAATCTGCGGCCACGCCGACCGCCGAGCTGTCGAGGGTCACCGCGTGCAACGTCACTCCGTTTGCTCGGTCGAGTGCCAATGCTGGAATTTCTCCGTTGCCGCTGATGACCGTGGTCGTCGCGGACAATGCACCGCGAGTGATCTGCACCGCCCCGCTGATGCGGCAATCGTGCAGCTCGATCGTGCTGTCTTCGCCCCGGATGCCGGCGCCAGCACGCCCCCCGCGCAGGCTCAGCACTCCTTGATGATTGACCGCGATGGGGCCGGCGATCTCGGTGTTTACGCAGGTCAGCCGGCCACCGTCGACCAGCACGGCGTGGGCACTGCCGCCCTGCAGCTCCAGCTGGACGCCTGGCCCAAGCGTCAACGGTCCGCGTACTTCGATGCCGCTGAGGGTCGCCCGCAGTCCCGGCTCAGCGGTAACGCCAGTCAGCACCACTCCCGGGCCGGCGGCGCGCAGATCAAGACCGGTGGCCGCCGCGCCGAGGCGCAGCACCGCGCCATAGATCCCGGGCGCTAGCCGGATCTCAACCGCTTGGCCGGCGCTGCTGCGCAGCACCTCCGCCAAGGTTGCCGGAGTCGCCGCGCGCGGGCCTTCGCCACGCAGCAGCAACCACCACGCGCTGAACCCCAGGCCCACGGCGACCACGACGACGAGCAGCAACCACGTCGCCGACGTGCGGCGTTTGCCGATGGAAGCTGACAGGTTCGGTTGGGTGTTCAGTGCGGAAGACGTCGCTTTCGGCAACGTCGCCACCGGCCGTTGCGCCAGCACCGCCAACGCGATCTCGGATGATACCCGCGCGGCAACCGGGGTCGCGACCGGTATTGCCGATGGGATTGCGCCCAGGCCCGCGTTCATCAAGGCCTTGACCCGCGCCGTCGCCGCAAGCACCTCGACCCAGGTCGCCAGGCGTTTGCTGCGATCCTTCGCGAGCATCTTCTCCAGCAGCTCGACCAGTTGCTTGCGGGCGCCTTTTTTGCGCAGCTCAGAGAGATCAATCTGCTCGGTGACCTGCTTGTACATGATCACGGCCGAGCTTTTGCCCGAGTACATCGTGTGCCCCATCAGGGCATGAAAGAGGCTCGCGCCCAGGCCATAGATGTCGCATCGCTGATCCAGATCCGCCTGCCCGCTGGCCTGCTCGGGACTCATGTAATGCGGAGTGCCCAGGGCCAAGCCCGCGCCGGTCAGGCCGCCCCGGCTTTCTTCGCCGCTGTGCTCGGCGTCTTGCCACGCTTTGGCTAGACCGAAGTCGATCAGCTTGGCGCAAAAGGGTTCGTGATGTCCAGGTCGGGGTGCCCCGATGATGATGTTGGCCGGTTTGACATCGCGATGGAGTACGCCCTCGTTCCACGAATGGCCCAGCGCTCCGGCCATCTGCTCGAGCAGAAAGACGGCTTCGAGATCGCTGATCGGCCCCTGGTCCTGGATCCGCGCTTTCAGGCTGGGGCCCTCGACCAGCTCCATCACCATGAAGCGGGTCCCCTGGACCAGCCCGGCGTCGAGGCTGCGCGCGATGTGCGGATGACGCAGGCGCATGCTGGTGCGCGCCTCGCGGTCGAAGCGCCGCTGATATTCCTCGTTGCTCTGGAATTTCGCCGACAGCAGCTTGATCGCAACTTCGTCGCCGGCGGTGTTGCGCCCACGAAAGACATCGCCCATGCCGCCCGCGCCGAGTCGACCCTGGATCTGATAACCGCCGACCTCCAGCGCGCGGACTCCGCTGCTCGACGATTTCTTGCGCAGCTCGCGCGCCGCCTGATCGCTGAGGTGGCCGAGATCCTGCAACAGGTACCACACGGAATTGTTCAAGCCCCGGTCGGCCAACGCCAGCTGTTCGCGGGTGGCGTCGGCCACCTGGTCGGCGGTTATGAGGCCCTGATCGAGAGCCATCTGCACCAAGCGCTGATCATCCATAGGTCACCCCTAGCTTACCACGTAAACGCTTGGCCCGCAAATCAGGGTGAGCTGCTGGCGCAGTCGTCGCCTCCGCTGCAAGAACCCTTTGCCCGGCGTAGGCGTTTCGCCATGCTTCGCGACCCTTCCGCCAGCTGGCTCAGCCGGGCGGTCCAGCTACAAGGTACATTGATTTATGCAGGTCTCCGTCGCCGATGCCGGCAAGCTCCGCAAGCAGGTCACGATCTCCTACACCAAGGAGGAGGTCAACCGCCGCCGGGCGCAAGTGCTCAAGCAACTCGGCGGAGAGGTCAAGCTCAACGGCTTCCGCCCGGGCAAAAGCTCACTCAGCATTCTCGAATCCCGGTACGGCGCAGCGGCCACCGCGCACACCGAAGAACGGCTCGGCGACGAAGCGTTTTCGGGAGCGCTGAAAGAGCACAACCTGTCGCCGATCGGCCCGATGAAGTCGGAATCGATCAACCGTGACAACGGTTTTGCGGTGGTCGTCAGCTTCGAAGTGAAACCGGTCATCGCCTTGCCTGAGGCGAAACAATTCACCATCACCAAGCCCGCGGTCGCCATCGGTGACACCGAGGTCGCCGAGCAGCTGAACACCCTCGCCCGGCGCAGCGGCACGCTCTCGCCGCTGGCCGAGGGCGAGACCATCCAAGAAGACGACAGCATCACCGTGTCGGGCAGCGTCACCGTCGGTGGAGTCGAAGCGCGCAAGCTGCACGACTTCAACCATCTGGTCGGTGGCTACCCGTTCTTCGGCAAGGCCCCGGCCGACATCGTGGCAGCGCTCAAGGGCAAAAAGGCCGGCGACCAGCTGTCCTTCACCGCCAATCTGCCGCAGTCCTTCACCCCGGCTGAACACGCCGGCAAAGAAGCCACCATCGCAGTCACCATCCAGATCGCCCAGCGCCTGCGCGCGGCGCCGCTCGATGACGAATTCGCCAAGCGCATCGGCGCCGAGTCCCTCGAGAAGCTGAAAGAATTGCTGTCGGTCCGCATCCAGGCCGGCAAAGAGCGCGAAGCTCGCGGGGCCCAGATCACCGAACTGACCACCCAGCTGCTCGCCAAGACCACCGTCGAACTGCCCGAGCAACTGCTCGCCGCAACCATCGCCGAGGCCACCGAGGCCGCGACCAAGCGCGCCGAATCGCAAGGCAAGACCGCCGACGAAGTGGCCGCGGCCAAGACCGAAGCCGCAACCGAGGCGACCAAAGGCCTCACCCGCTACCTGATCCTCGATGCCCTGGCCACCAAGCTCGGCGTCGAAGTCAGCAACGAGGACCTGTCCGATCAGATCCAGATGGCCGCCCAGCAAACTGGTCGCCGGGCCGAAGACATCGCCAAGCAGCTGCGCGAATCAGGGCGGGCCAATCAGGTCGCCCTCGAGATTCGCGAAGCGAAGGCCGTCGAGATGCTGCTCGATCAGCTCGCCGGGTAATGGAGCAATTCGTCTCATAAGCGGGGGCTTGCCCCCGCTTATGAGACGCGCACGCCTTTGTCGTCGATTCCTCCTGATTTCGTCGCATAAAATTATCGCGACCAGCGTCTCAACAAACCGCCCAACGTCTGCCACACGTCACAGACGGCCATAGGGGGCTAGAGTTGTTTCAACGCCCCAGCCACATTTTCAACGCCACATGGCCAGAAAATTCCGGCACGCTCAACACGAATTCGCCGTCAACATGCACCGCGCTGAAAGTCGGCCCAGGAATTCCGCGATCGGCATCCCACCACTGCCCCTGCCAGGTTCCGGCGGGCAGCGCAGGCAGCGCAATCTGTACCTGGGTCTGTCTCGCAAGCGCTCCGCCGCGCCGATTCCAATCGAGGTCGACGACGTACGCCAGAACGCGTGCCGTCTGCATCCACAGGCGCCCAGCGACATCCCCAGAGCCGCCCGTCACCACGCAGTCGTGGCTGCCTCCGCCGCGGAGATCCTCACCGGCGATAAAAGCGCTGATCGCCGCATATGGCTGCCAATGGTCGCCTTGGTCGACCCATTCATGCCACCACAGCAACGGGCTTCCCGCATGACCGCCCACGAGCGCGGCCCACGCCCCACAGGCGTGATCCGCGCGCATGCTGGCATCGCTCGAACCCTGCGATGAACCGCCATATTCCGTCACCAGCACACCTTTGGCATATCGCATCAAGCCTTGCTGAGGGTCGTCAATGCTCGCCCACAGCAATTTCGCAAGCTGGCCTTGCGGCGAATGCTCAGCATCAGATGGATCACTATGATAAGCATCGATGCACAGCAGATCGATGCCGGGCAGGGCCGCGACCTGCGGATGCACGCGCTGATACGTGTTCGACCAATGGGTGGTGACCGGGTGGCCATAGCCATCAAGGGCATGGAGCTGCGCTGCGGCGTCCGCATGCCAGCGGGTGAGTGCTGCCAAGCGCGCGTCCATCGTGGGCGGCGCAGCATCCAGAACCGCAGCTGATCCGCTTTTGGCGAACAGTGCTTTCAGTCGCGGTGACGGCGTGGCCCAACTCGAATTGCCGGCGACCGTCAGATCGACCTCGGTCCACAGTTTCCACGCCAAAATCGCTGGATGATCGGCGTACCGCGCCACCAGATACCGACGCAGGTGCTGCTGGCTCAGCAAAGCTCGGGGATCGGTAAAAAGCTCATAGGGATTCGTCAGCACCCCGCCGTTGAGGATGTTCCACGGATGGTCGTTCCATTCGCTGTCCACCCGGATCGAGGCCTGCCCATGGCTGGCGATCACCAGATTCACCCGCACCCCTAAGCGCCACGCGCAATCGAGGATCCGGTCCAGCCGCTCGGCGTTGCCTTGGTTGTAGCGCCCCATGCCGTGAAAACCGGGCCAATCGCCATTCCACTCCAATCCGAGATTCCACGGCGCTAGCCAGATTTCGACCGCGTTGCCACCATGCGCCGCAAAGCGTTCAAGATACGTCGTGTACGTTGCCGTGCCGAGGTCAGGGGTCAGCCGGGTGCCCAGCACCTCGTGGCTGCGCACATCATTCGGGCTGTGCAGATTAAGCCCCACCGGCCACCACCATGCGCCGGCGACGTTGAAAAAACGAGGGTCAGTTCGGTCCAGGTGCACGTATCCATCCCACGGCGTCCCCGTCACCAGCACCTCGGGCAACGTCGAGCGAATCTCCGAGCCGTCGGCCCACCGCGCCACGATCCGAACTTGATGCCGCCCAGGTTGCCGGGCGCGAAACCGCACTGCAAAATCCATTGCTCCGGCGACCATGGCCATTTCGCGATCTCCGCGATTCGAAAGAAGCTGCGGCTCCCGGCAGAATCCGGGAATGGTCTGTTCTCGGCCTTCGGGATCAGTGATCACCGCCTCAAGCCGAAAGGCATCCGCGTCATAGGGATGCTGCGGAAACGGCTCAGGTCGCACGGCGACCTCCCACCGTTCTCCCGTGCGCGCACTCACCGCCTGCGTGCTCATCGCCAGAGAGTGCGCGACGGACAAAATCGAGGAGCTTTTGGGCGACATTTCTCGTGGTTCTATCATCACGTCGCTGATCACGAGCCGCGCCCTGCTCGCGGTCGCGCTCCAGAAATACAGGCTCACCGTTCTTACGTTGGCGGAAATCGCTGAGTTCCACCGGCCCAGCCCATCACCTTCGCGAAAAGTCGCCGCCCCGTCGACGACCCAGCGCAGCTGGTGCCGCCCCGGCGTCAGCACCCCAAAGCGCGCTTGATCAAACCATCGCCCATGACGATCCATCGCGGCGATCCCGACCCCCAGATCTGCCGGCGCATCGCCGGGCACGACCACCGTGGCACTGACCTCGACATCCGCCCCGGTTACATCACTGGCCACCACCACCCGCGTGGTCAGGGGCGCCAGCAGCGTCACCTCAACCTCGGCGGCGTTGCCTACCATGAACAAGCTAAGAACGGCCAGCAAACCGCAGACCCGACCCAGCGTGCGAAGCCGACCGGCGATACCGCCACTCCCCTGCCCGCCCCGCTCGAACGTAGCATGGGCAGATTGCCCATGAGCTGTCTCTTCAAATTTCACGAATGATGTCACCAAACCCGACTTCCCGAAACGCCCATTCATGAACATTTGAGGAACATCCTGCTCAGCAAAATTATGAGGAAACTGGCGGTCACGGTCGACCGACCTTGTAACTGGTAATAAGTATCATACTAACCAAGTAATTCCGAATGAAATGAATGGTTGGGATGTGTCCTAACCGTCCGACCTCGCCATCCGCACCAAGCCGAAAACCACTCTCATGCGCCTCTCCTGGTCCCTTCTCGTCCTCACCTGCGTCAGCGCCTCCTCGATGGAAATTGCAGGTCCACATCCAGGACAGAATGAGGGCCGCGGCCCTGGTCAGCCGGGCCCAGGCGGGATGCCGATGGGAATGTCGATGAGCCGTCCGCCGATGGCTTTCGAAGTCGAATTGGTGGTCATCAAAGGTGACACTGATCAAGCCGGCTTGGCGCGCTGGGCCGAGCTGGCCGCTGCGGGATACCGCCTGTCGCAGGTGACCAATGACGGCGTCAAGCAGTGGGTGTACCTCGAACGGGCCATCATGGGCGCACCCACCACGCTGCGCCTGCCGGCCGTGGTTGAGCAGGATCAAACCGTCGCCGAAGCGCTGCGCGCAAAGATCCAGGCAGCGGCAAGCGAACGGATGCAGGCTCAGCGCGCTCAGCCGCCGGTGAGCGCTCCGCCCGCGCCCGCTGCCAAATAATTTTCAGCCAGGAACCTCCCGTGCACACCAAGCTTTTCTCATTCCTCGCCATCACCCTGTTGACGCTGTTCAGCTTATTCACGGCTGAAAGCCGCACGTTGTCAGCGGCCGAAGGCGGCTCGTGGGTGGCTCCGACGGGGTGGGTGGACGCGGAGGGCTTGTGGGCGGAGGTGCCGTTGGCGTTTGACGGGAGTTCGGCGTCGTACGCGGCGGACCAGAGCAATCGGGTGGGGGATGGTCCGTGGTTGGAGCTGCGCTTTGCGCAGGCGGTGCGGACCGACCGGGCGTTGGTGGTGGCGGATTTCGGCTTCGGGATTGTCGATGCGGTGA
>JANYGY010000178.1 GCA_025362255.1 Planctomycetales bacterium | reverse complement strand
GCGATTGGCTGGGGTAAACGCGGTATCTGGAGGCAATGGCCCGTCGCAATCGATGCCGCGGCGACGCAATTCGGCAACCGCGGGCGCCACCAAAATCTGGTCTTCGTCGCCAAAAAGGCCGTTTTCTCCGGCATGAGGATTGAATCCACACAGTGCCAAGCGCGATGATCCACCGCGGATCCGCATCAACGCGTCGTGCAGTAAAAGGGCGGTCTCGATGATCCGCGCGGTCGTCAGGCTGGCTGTCACCGACATCAATGACTGGTGGCAGGTGGCCAGCGCCACCGCCAGTTCATCGTGGTACATCAGCATGGTTTCGCCGACTACGCCGCAGCGCGCTGCCAACCATTCGGTGTGCCCGGCGAAGCGCACTCCCGCCGCCTGAATGGCGGTTTTGCTCAGCGGGTTCGTAACCATCGCTGCGTAGGTCCCGGCGCGGGTACCGCTGATCGCTGCTTCGATGGCAACTGCCGCACACGCGCCCGCGGCCGCGGAAATCTGCCCGGGGATGATCGAATCCAGGACGAAATCAGGCGGAGCGTCATCGACGATCCACGTCGGGACCGGCAGCGCCAAGGTTGCAGCCACCCGCTCGATCACCTGTCGCGAGCCGATGAGCACTGGGTGGCAAAATGCCAGAACGCTGGGTTCGGCCAAGGCTTTGCAGGCGATTTCAGGGCCGATTCCCGCCGGGTCGCCAAGCGTGATCGCGATTACCGGCAACGACGGGGAAGGCCGATCTTCGTTCAGCTGGCTCATTCCCCACCCACCACCTGCAGATCGGTCAACGACCAGACCATGCCACTGGCCTCGAAGCGCAGCACGCTGCCGACCGCGATCTTGGCTGACGGCACCTGCAACATCACCTGATCGTTGAGCAGGACGCTGACGGCACCAGCGCGCTCGGCTAGACGCAAGCGTAAGACTTTCGATTCCGGACGGGCGAAACGTACTTCCTGCCAACCAGAGTCGGCCCGCACGCGGACATACACCGCATCCTTTTCAAAACGCGCCTGGGCCTCGGCGGTGTCGCCGTGGCCGAGCGAAATCACCGCCTGGCCCTCAACCAGGGCCTGCTCGAGAATCATCCCGACCGCGACATCCCACCCCGACGCGCCCAAGGGTGCGGCGCAGGCCACGCCGACGGCCTCGCCCGGGGCACCGGTCAAGGTCCCGCCCGACATCCGCGGATTGCCGGTGAGAACCTCGATGTACTGCAGGTCGTCCGGATCATCGAAGGTCAGCACCGCAGCTTTGCGGCCGAAGATCGCTTCCCGCCGGCGGAGCAATTCACCGGTCGCCAGCGTCGGATCATTGGCGAGCAGGGCTTTGGCTTCGGCGGTGTCGCCAGCCAGCAGCAAGGCTGCCGCCGCCGCCAACGCGTCGGCACCTTTGGCCGCCAGCAGCTTGGGCTTGGTCACTGCCCAGGTGGTGGTCCACAGCGGTTTGGTGCCCGCTGCCTCATTGCACAGCAAGGAGAATTGGCGGTGCAGATCGGTGACCGGAGTGGTGGCGAATGCCGGCGCGAGATCGCTGGCGATCTTGGGCAATTCCAGCACGCGCCCGGATTCCAGGGCTTGCCGGGCCTGGCGTTTGGCGGCATTCAACCGTTGACCGAGCTTGGTCAGCGCTTCTTGGTAGCGCGATTCGGCGTCGGGACGGTTTTCAGCAAGCGCGGTGTCGCGCAGCACGTCAACCGCGTGCAGACGCTTGGCGAGATCGACCGCTGCATCGCCCTTGGGCACCTGGGACAGGGTCTGCTGATACCACTGATCGCCATCGGTGGCGAGCTGCTGCAGCCGTGCCGCAACCGCACGCACCACGGTCGGATCCGCTTTCTGATTGGCGATCTCGGTGGAAAAAGCGGTGAGCGCCTGCTCGGCAAGCGACCATTCGCGCTGCGCCTGGGACTGATCGACGGCGGCGAGCACCCGGGTCCAGCTCTCGGCCAGAACGGCAGAAGGTTTTCCGGTGGTCGTGACCGGATGGGTCTTCTGCACCACGGGAACTGATACGGGCTTGCTGCCTGGAGTCTGCTTGCTGCCGGCGGCTGGCTTGATTCCCGCCGCCGGCTTTGTTTCAGAGGATGCTACGTTGGAAATTTCAGGCTCAGGCAGCGCTTGGGGTTGCGGTTTTTCCTGGAGGTACGGCGCCAGGGCGACGCCCGCAAGCGCGACCACCGCGATCACCAGCAACGGCAGCAACCACCAGGGAGAGTGACTTTTCTTTGCCGGTGCCACCGCCGCAGGCATGCGGATCTCCGACGACCGGCGCAGGATCGGCTTGGCCTCGGCACTGCCGCCGATGTCCATGAAGCGCTCGCGGATCGGCCGCAGATCGGCGATGACCTCGGCCAAGGTCGCTTGGCGCCATTCGGGATTTTTGGCGAGCATGCCTTGCATCAGGATGTCGAGCTTGGCGACTTCGAGGCGGGCCGGCAGCTTGGCCTTGGTCAACGAGGGAATCTGTTCGGCGATGTGCGCGGCGATCACCGCCCCGGTATTCGCGCCGGTGAACGGCGGTTGGCCAGTAAGCAGGTGGAACATCAGGCAACCGAGGCTGTAGACATCACTGCGCGGATCCGACGCACCCTCGGCGGCTTCCTCAGGCGACAGATACCAGGCGACATTGGCTGGACCATCGGCGGGCAATTCGCCCTCCTCGAAAATCCCCATCATCCCGACATCGGTGAGTTTGATCCGGCCATCGGTCATGACGATGATGTGCGATGGGCGCAGATCGCCGTGGATCACGCCGTGGGCATGCGCCACCGCCAACGCTGCCGCCACCTTGTCGACGATCAGCAGGGCCAGCTCAGGCGCGACGGCCTCACCGCTCTGCATGAGCTTCTCCAGGGTTTCGCCCTCGGCCCATTCCATACTGCACCACAGCAGGCCATCTGATTCGCCGGATTCGTGCAACTGGACGAGGCCATCGTCGGTGACGCTGCCGACCTTGCCGGCTTCGGCGAGGAACCGTTTAGCGAGCCGCGCGTCGCGCACGCAACGCTGCGGATCGAACACCTTGAAGGCGACGGGGCGATCGAGATTCAGCTGCTGGGCGCGATAGACCGCGCCCAGCATTCCTCGACCGAGGTACACCTCGACGCGGTATCCGGCGATGGTGCGCCCGACCAGGCCGATGATGTCGGCGGACGCATCGGCGCTTGGCGGCGGGCTGACTGCGACGATCGCCGAGGCGCCATCCGCGTCGTCGGAGAAGGTGATCCGGTGCTGGCCGATGCCGATCTGGTCACGGTTGCGCAGGCGTTTGCGGGTGGTGATCCAGGTGCCGTTGAGACTGGTGCCGTTGGCTGATCCGAGGTCTTCGACCCACCACAGGCCATCCGCGACATAGACCTTGGCGTGCTGGCGACTGGCGGCGTCATCCTTGACCTGCAAGCCACTCGCCCGGTGACGGCCGAGGATGCATTCTCCACTGAGTTCGATTTCTTTTTTGGCGCAGACCAGCGTAGGCATTGGTCGCGGAGCCTAGAAGCCTGGCGGAAATAGGCCACGCAGGCGCTGCGTCCGGCAATGCCGTATACGTTACACCGCCGCCAGGTGAGCCTCACCTGGCG
>JANYGY010000177.1 GCA_025362255.1 Planctomycetales bacterium | reverse complement strand
CAAGGCGCCCGATACTCGAAATGGCAGCGCCATTTCGAGTATCGGGCAACGTCGCAGATGGGCTGCAACTGCGTTTTCCAGGTTCACGTGATCATTTGACCGGGTCAGGGCGGTGCCGTAGTTTGCTCACCATATGAGCATTTCGGATATCCCTCAATTAAGACCTTTCGATGTCAGCGCCAAGGATGGGATCCTGACGGTGACGATCCGTAAGGAATTCGATTTCGGAGCGCTCCATCAGGATTGGTCGCATGTGATCATCACGATGAATCCGGGGCCATTCGAGCAGATCTGCATCGACATGACCTTGTGCGGCTTGGTCAGTTCGACGTTTTTCGCTGGTCTGATGCAGCTTCATTTCCACTACACCGGGGTCGGCTCACGGCCCCTGACGTTGATCCACCCGGATCCGCGGGTGGTGCGCAATCTCGCCGTCATGCGGATGCAGCCGATGTTCGTCATCATCGACCGCTAACAAAAAAAAATCGCAGCTGCGGCCCATCTCCGGCGTTGCACGACACTCGAAATGGCGCTGCCATTCCGTCGCATCGTGCGCCTTGGAGCTGGGCCACAGCTGCGATTTTTTGAATCGGCCTTTATAATTAAGAGGGGTCCGAAAGAGTTTTAATCCAAATTTGAAATTGGTGACAAGTGGATTCTAGAAAATTTGTGCCCAGCGTGTTTTCGGCGGGTGACAGTTAGTTCGAACAGCTTCAGCGGTTCCGTGGCATCGTTTATTTCCGATGATCTAAAAGGCATGCCGACGTTGACCGAACTTCACCCGCTGACCATCCATGGACGGGTCCGCAGTCTGACCTTTCCCGATCGTTTGTTTCTGGCGCCGATGGAGGGAATCACCGACGCGGTCTTTCGGGACGTGGTCATCCCGCTGGGTGGGATTGGGGGAGCGTGCACCGAATTCGTGCGCATCAGCGCCAATCCGGTGCCGGAAAAAGTCATCCGCCGCTATTTCGGAGTGGCGAGGTGCGATGTCCCGGTGGGCGTGCAGCTGATGGCCGCCGATGCCCAGAATCTGACGGTGACCATCGCCAGCGCCGAGCGCTGTGGTGCGCCGTGGATCGACCTCAATTTCGGCTGTCCGGCGCCAGTTGTCTTCAATAAGTGCGCCGGCTCGGCGATGCTCGCAAAGCCCGACGCGATGGCGCTGATCGTGCGCACCGCGGTGGCGGCGGCGACGGTGCCGGTATCGGTGAAGATGCGCGCCGGAATCACCGATGCCGGGCGTCTGGCCGAAGTCCTCTGTGCGGTCGCCGAGGCCGGTGCGGCGATGATCACGCTGCATGCGCGGTTACGTATTCACGGATATCATCAGCCGGCGCATTGGCCGTGGATCGCCGAGGCGGTCGCGGTGTTGCGGCGTTGCGGCCACCATGTACCTGTGATCGGCAACGGCGCGGTCGATGTCGCCTCCGACGTCGGGCGCATGTTTGGCGAAACCGGCTGCGATGGCGTCATGATCGGCCGCGCCGCGTTGGCGGATCCCTGGATCTTCGCTTGTGCACGGGGCGCGCCGGCGCCGACGCCAGCGCAGGCGGTGGGTTTCGTCTTCGCCTATGCCGCAGCTATTCGTGCGGTGCGCAGTGATTCGGTGTGCCACAACAAGCTCAAGCAGCTCACGCGGTGGTATCGCGCCGGGGGACTGTTCGTTGATCGCGAAGCCGAGCGCACGGCCCTGCTGAGAGGCGACCAGTTGGACGATATGCTCACGTGGTATCAGACGGCAGCTGGTGGTTGAGCCGAGGTTCGCAGCCGCACACGATGAAAGCTATGCCCCGCTTCGCATTGTTTCTGGCAAGCTGGGCGATGGTGGCCTTGCCGGGCGCTGAGCCTGAGGTCGAGCAGGCTGCCGCAGCAACTGAGCCACCGCGTGAAGGACGCAGCGAAAGCGGTCGAGCACCCGAGCCTACTGCCGAATACCTGTGGTTGCCGGCAACCCGCGAACGAGACGGTGAAGCCCGCGTAGGCCAAGGCGAGGTGCGCTTGCGGCTGGGTGCGCCGCCGTGGTGGCGCAGTGGCGATGGGCGATACGGGTCAGTGCTTGGTGCAGGATATGCGCGGATCGATCCGCAGCAGAACGAGGCAGCAGGGCTGCCGGACGCCCTGCAGTCGATCTATCTCAACTCGGTGACGTGGTTGCGCTTCAACGATCACTGGAGCACCAGTCTGGTGATCACGCCAGGCGTGCGCACGGCAGATACATCACTTACCTGGAAGGATACGCGGTTGTTTGCCGGGGCCTTCGCGACCTGGAAATACGATCCGCAGATCGAAATCGGCTTCGGAGCGATCAGCACCTCCAACCATCGTCGAACCGTTGTCATTCCAACGGCCTCGGTGGTGCTTCGGCCGAGCCCGGAGTTGATCATCTGGTTTCAAGGGATTGCCGCCCAGGTCCGCTGGTCGGCCAGCCCCCGGTGGACTTTTGGCGGATCGTACAGCCTGCTCAGCAGTCTCGATTTCCAATTGCCTGAAGATGACCCTGACGGTGAGGTCATCCTCATGCGCGATGTGCGCGTGCTGGGCAACGTGCAATGGCACGCCACGCGCCACATCGCCCTTGGCGCACTGGCTGGAATGGCCTTCAACCGGCGTTGGGAATGGCAAGGCGATGAGCCGACGCGCGATGATCTGCGCTTGGCCCCGACGCCCGTCCTTGGCCTGAATCTATATCTCACCTTTTGACTGGGTGCTCAACCGCCTGAAGCGGCACGGGCAGCTCACCCGTGCCGCTTCAGCAATTTGACCAAGCTGATTATTTCGAGGCGGACAAGCTGACCTTGTAGGCCTTGTTCGGTTTGACCAAGGTTTTGATCTCGTCGAAAACCGCCGCCGGAATCGGATCATCAAGCGTCAGGATCACCAGCGCGTCGCCGCGTCCGTCGATGCGCGACACTTCCATGCGCGCGATGTTGATCCGGTTGGCGCCGAGGATCGTGCCATATTTTCCGACCATTCCCGGGCGGTCGGGATATTCCATGACGAGCAGATGGCCGCCAATCGGCAGGTCGATCGGGAAATCATTGTAGCGCAGCACGCGCAACTGGTTCGCGACGAGCGCCCCCGCAATCACATGGCGGCCACTCGCGGTGATCGCCGTCACCATCAATTGGTCCGCCCCATCGGCGACCTCTTGGCTCGAGGACGTGATGGTGATCCCACGATCTTTGGCGATCTGGTTCACCGTGACGAAATTGACTACTTGATCACTGATCTTGGCCAATGCGCCCTTGAGCGCGGCGACCGCCAGGGGTTTGGTATCGTACTTGGCCAGCGCGCCCTTGGCGGTGACCTCAAGACCTTTCAACGGTTCGTCGAGCGTCTGGACCACCGCTGCGCCGAGGGCTTCGGCGGCGGCAAGATAGCCATCGATCGCCGGGTCGATGCGCAGCTGGACGTTGACCGCGTTGATGATTTTACCGGTGGCGAAATAGGCGTTGAACTGGTTCGCGATATCGACCGAGACCTTGACCTGCGCTTCTTCGGTCGAGGCACCGAGATGGGGCGTGACGATGCAGTTGGCCAGACCCTGCAGGGGATGTCCCGCGGGAATCGGTTCTTCGGCGAAGACGTCGATCGCCGCGCCAGCAATGATTCCGGCCTTGAGCGCGGCGGCGAGGGCCGGCTCATCGACGATGCCACCGCGCGCGACGTTGACGATCCGCGCGGTCTTCTTCATCGTCTTGAGACGTTCGGTGTTGATCAGGTTGCGCGTCTGTTCGGTCAACGGGGTGTGCACCGTCACGAAATCGGCGCGCGCCAAAAGCTGATCGACGGTCACGGATTCGATGCGCAGATCCTTGGCGACCTCGGGGCTGAGGAACGGGTCATAGGCGATCACCGTCATGCCCGCGGCCTGGAGCACCTGGGCAACATGCTTGCCGATCTTGCCCAGGCCGACGATGCCGAGGATCTTGCCGTCGAGCTCGATGCCGACGAAGGATTTCTTGTCCCATTCGCCTTTGGTCAACTTGGCGTGGGCCTGCGGAATCATCCGCGCGACAGCGAAGATCATGCCCAAGGTGTGTTCAGCGGCCGAAACGATGTTGCCCAGTGGCGCGTTCATCGCGATCACGCCGTGGCTGGTGGCGGCGGGCAGGTCGATGTTGTCGACCCCCACGCCGGCGCGGCCGACGACCTTGAGCGTCGGCGATCCGGCGGTGAGCACCGCGTCGGTCACCTGGGTGGCAGAGCGCACCACCAAGCCCTCATAATCCCCGATGATCTTGAGCAGCTCGTCGGCGGTGACTTTTTTATTGTCGACCGTGTGTCCGGCCTGCTTGAGCAGGTCCAGGCCCTCGATCGCCATGCCGTCGGTCACCAGGATCTTGGCCATGACATTCATCCATTTCCGGCGCATCGGTTGGTGATGCGCAAGTCGGCACGGTGCGCCGGGACCCGGACGGGTCAAACACGGAAGGTCGCAGAATGCCCCGGCGACCGCATCAACCGCCTTGAATCATGCGCTTCGGGTATACACCGCTTGGATTCGTCGGCGAACAGGTGCAGCCGCTTGATCCGGTAAAAAACCGAGCTCAGGAATTTACGATTCCAAACTGGTCCATTCTTTTCTTCAACGTGATCCGATTGATCCCGAGCAGTTCTGCGGCGCGCAGTTGATTACCTTCCGTCTGGGCCAAGGCAGCGCGGAAGAGAAGCTCTTCAAGGGTATCGGTGGCCCGCTGATGAACTTCGCCCGGATGAGACTTCAGCAACCGATTGGCTAGTCCGGTGACAGCGGCGCGCAGCGCCGTGGGGCTGGGATCATCGGTGACGTTGGCGGTCGGCAGAGCCACATGTTCAGGTCCGATCACTCCACCGGTCGCCAGCACTGCGGCTTCGTCGATGGTGTGCTTCAACTCGCGGATGTTGCCCGGCCAGCCATGACGATGGAGCTGCTCCATCGCGCCATCGGTCAGCGCGACCGGGCGACCCAAACGACGAGCGATGCGCGCCAGGAAGAACCGCACCAGGGCCGGCAGGTCATCAAGCCGTTGGCTCAGCAGTGGAACCGCGATGGTCACCGCTTTCAAACGATAGGCGAGATCCTCGCGGAAAGCGCTACTAGCGATGAGCTTTGGCAGATCGCGGGTGGTGGCCGCGATCACCCGCACGCTGATGGTCAGCGAGTTCAATCGCGGATCTTCGAGGAACCGCAAAAGCGCCACCTGGGCAACCGCCGGCAGCTCGGTCACCTCATCAAGAAAAAGCGTGCCGCCGGCGGCAGCTTCGATCCGCCCGGGGAAATGATTGGTTGCCCGGCTGGCGCCGTGCGCGTCATCACCGAAGAGTTCACGGATGACCAGCGGCTCGGGCAACGCGCCGCAGTTGATCGCGACGAAGGGGCCTTCGCGCCGCGTGCTGTAGCGATGCAGCGAGCGCGCGATCAGTTCTTTGCCCGTGCCGCTGGCGCCGCTGATCAGCACATCGAGATCGGTCGCCGCGGCGGCGGCGATCCGTCGATAGACCTCCTGCATCACCGGCGAAGAACCAATGATCGCCTGATCCGGATCAGCAGTGGTCGGAGCGGCGGCCGCCGCCAGGCGATCTTCACCCAAAGCCCGGCGGACCACAGCGAGCGTGCGGTCGAGATCGAGTGGTTTGGGCAGGTAGTCGAACGCGCCCTGGGCGATCGCAGCGATGGCGGTTTCCATCGTGCCGTGAGCGGTCGAGACGATGACCGGCAGGTGTGGCTGGCTGGCTTTCACCACACTCAGCAATTCAAGGCCAGTGATTCCGGGCATGCGGATGTCGGTGATGATGAGTTCAACCGGCTGGCGTTTCAGCAGGCGTTGGGCCACCGCCGCGTCGGCGGCGAGCAGCACTTGATACCCCGCCCCCTGCAGCGCCTGTTGCAGGGCCCAGCCGACCGCAGCATCGTCATCGACGACCAGGATGCGAACCGCGACGGAAGGTGACGTCATGGTGTCATGCTCGGCCCTTGCGCACCGTCGACAACCTGCCGAAACGTCAATTCCGTGCGCAGTTCGCCGTCGGATCTTCACTTGGCTTGACACATGAACGTTTTATGGGTTACACTTTATTACCTTTACCAAAGGACATTCCGTGCCGCGTTCGAACCGTCTTGCCTCGCCAACCTTCATAGTGCTCTCATTATCCATGCTCTCGGGGGCGGCCTGGGGATTGGAAAGTCCCATTGTCGGGCCCCGGGCTCTGGGCATGGGAGGAGTAGGGGTCGCCTGCACGGATGATTACGTAGCCCAATATTACAACCCGGCCGCCTTTGGATTTTTCGGCCTGGGGTCTGGGCCCGATGACGAGCGATCGGCCTCGGATAATTCAAATCTGCAGAGAAAAGATTGGGGCATGGGCCTGGATGTCACCGTAGGGGGACAAGTCGTGGGCAAATTGGGCAGTTATCTGAATGATATCTTAGGCATCGACATTGCGCGTCTCGAAGGTGTCGGCCAAGCAGGCAGCGTGGATGGCAAAACCCTTCAGGATTTGACCAAAGTGCTCGCCGCCCTCTCCACCTTCGATCAGAGCCGCGACGCCATCCTGGTCGACTTCAACGCGGGTTTCGGACTGCGGATCAATCATTTTGGCCTCGGTGTCCGCACCTATGGCCAGGCCGTCGGTAAAATCCAAAATCTCGATACGACGCACATTGGCATCGCCCTGCCGGCAGGGACCTCGGTCGCCGCTCAAATCAACAACATCACGGTGCCGGTAAATACCACGCCGGGCACTTATGCCCCGACGGCGTTGAATCCCACCCAGCAGGCACGGCTTCAGGCCATCTTGCAGCAGACCACCGGCGTCAGTGCGGCCACTGCTCAACAAGCCGTCAACAAGATCGATTATTCGCTCACCCAAGGCAAAGTCGATCCGGCGCTGATCGATGGGGTGATTGCCCAATTTAATAGTCTGGTCGCCAGCTCGGGCGTCGGCTCTCTGCAATTTGGCAGCAATGATACGTCGGTGCGCCTCATCGGCTTGGGAGTCGCTGAAATTCCGCTTACCTATGGCTATTCATTGGATGAGCACTGGTCAGTCGGTGGCAGCATCAAATACATGCTCGGACGGGTGTATGCGATCGACGTGCCCCTGTTCAGCGCGGGCAGCAAGTCGACTACCGATTATCTCACCGACGGGCGCAATAACTATTCTCAATCCACCAATATCGGTCTCGATTTGGCGATCATGGCCCGCCTTCCGTTGGTTCAGGTCGGCTTGACCGGTCGCAATCTCAACGCGCCGAAGTTCACCGGACCCACGGTCAATGGAGTCAAATTTCCCGATCAGTATCTGGATCCAACAGCAACCGCCGGGATCGCCTTCATTCCGCTGACAACGATGACGTTGGCTGCCGATCTCGATCTGATGCGCTCTGCCAGTGAATTGCCCGGTCGGGAATATCAGCGGTTGGCGGCAGGGTTCGAGTTTGACATGTTAAGGACCTTGGCTTTGCGCGTGGGGGTTTCGAAAAATATCGCTGAAAGCACCGATCCGACCTTGTACAGCGCCGGAGTGGGCGTGAACCTGTACGTCATGCGGCTTGATGTCGCTGGTCAGATTGCGCGGCGGACGGTGACCTATGACGGAAGGGACGTTCCAGAGGTCGCACGCGTCTCAGTCGCCCTCGCGACTGACTGGTGAGTCAGGCAATCATACCTTGCACCACGGGTGTCGTACGACCAACCTGGGCCTGATGGTCGCAGCTCCCCAACCGAAGCGTGATGCGATCATTGCCGCTGCCGCTGACCACTTTGCGACGGTTGGTTTCGCCAATGCGCGGATCAGCGACATCGCGCGGCAGGCTGAAATCGGTAAAGGGACGGTGTACGAATATTTCCGCTGCAAAGAAGATCTGTTGCTCGAAGCATGCCTTTGGTGCTGTGCCACGAGCCGTGAGGCCGTGGTCCAGATCGTCGGCCAGATCGATCCCCGGGCTCCGGTGCCCGCGCTGCATCGTCTGGTTCGCGCAGTTCTGACCATCTGGCCTACCCAGAACCAGCCGTATTCGCGACTTTTTCTTGATTTGTGGGCTACCTCGCGGACCCAGCCGGCGATCTTGGCCCAGGCCCGCGAGCGACTCCATGAAGTCTACCTGCAACAGGAGAACGCCCTGCTTACCCTGATCGCTGCTGGGGATCGAGCGGGATTGCTCCGCGCCCCGGTCGACGCTGGTTTCCTCTGTCGGTGTTTCACAGCCTGCGTCGATGGATTCACCTGGCAGTCGACGTTCCGGCCTGATCTTGGACCCGACCGGATCGCCAGCGAAGGCGCCGATCTCTTCATGCTGATGGTTCTGCGCGAGCCCCAGCGGCTGCGCGAATTGTGTCCGCTGGCCGAAGATTAACGCCCCCGGAATAGCGGAAAAATGCACGCGGCAATGTCCGCCTGCCCGCTTGCGCGCGTCCGCCGACCGCGCAGATGCCCGCATGCGCGAACGCCAGCTCATCGCATTCCTGACCACCGTGCAATTCCTGCACATGGTCGACTTCGTCATGATGATGCCGCTGGGTCCGATGCTGATGCGCGATCTGGGGATCGGTACGGTCGAATTCTCGTGGTTGGTGTCTGCGTACACCTTTGCTGCCGCCGCCAGTGGCGTGCTCGCCGGATTCATCATCGACCGTTTCGATCGGCGGGCACTGTTGGTGCCGCTGCTGGTCCTGTTCTCGCTCGCGACCATGGCCTGCGCCTGGGCGCCGACGCATCAGTGGCTGATCTTTGCTCGCGCTGCGGCGGGATTTTTCGGCGGAGTGCTGGGCACGTTGACGATGGCGATCGTCCCCGATGTGATTCCCGCAGAGCGCCGTGGGCGGGCCCTGGGGATGGTCATGGCCTCATTCTCGATCGCCTCGATCGTCGGCATTCCCCTGGGAATGACGTTGGCGGTGCATCAGAGCTGGCATGCGCCGTTTTTGTGGTTGGGGCTGTTTGGCCTAGGCGTGAGCGCCTGGGCGGCGCTGCTTTTCCCGCGCCTCGTCGGCCACATGTCGGCGGCTCGGCCAAAACCCCTCCAGACCCTTCGCGAAGTGTTCCGTGAGTTAGACCATCGCCGCGCATTTGCCTTGACGATCGCCTTGGTCATGGCGGGTTTCACAGTGATCCCGTTCATCAGCCCGTATCTGGTCGGCAACGTCGGCTTTCGCGATGATCAGCTGCAGTACGTCTACCTCTGCGGGGGGATCGCTTCGGTAATAACCTCGCCGCTGATCGGGCGGTGGGCAGACCGCTGGGCTGCGCGTCAGGTGTTTGTCACCATCGCTGCCGGTTCGATCATACCGTTGGTGCTGATCACGCATCTGCCTGCGGTTGGGATTCCCTTGGCGCTGGTCGTCGCGGTCATCTTCATCGTGCTCGTCTCAGGTCGGTTCGTGCCGGCCATGACCCTGATTGCCAACAGCGTCCAGCCGCGACTGCGCGGCAGTTTCATGGGCTTCAATTCGGCGGTCCAGTCGCTTACCATGGGAATGGCGGCACAGGTCGCTGGCTTTCTGGTGACCAAGTCTGCAGATGGTCGTATCGAACATTACCCGCGGGTGGGCTGGCTTGCTGCCGGTTTCACCGTCTTGGCGATCATCATCGCGTTGACCATGCGACCTGTCCCCCGTCCCACACCCGAGATGAGACCATGATGTACCTCACGCGCCGATTTGGCTTTTCCTCCAGTCACCGCCTGCATGCGCCGGGTCTTGATGCCCAGGGCAATTCCTGCGCTTTTGGCGTCTGTCAAAATATGCACGGACACAATTACAAACTCGAGGTCACGGTGCGCGGCAAGGTCGATCCGCACACCGGTTTCTTTTGCAACGTCATGGACCTCGTCGCCTTGGTGGATCGTCTGGTGGTCAAGCCATCCGATCACCAATACCTCAACGACCTGCCACTGTACCAAGGTCTGACCACCACGATGGAGAATCTCACCTCGCGCATCTGGGCCGCGATCGACGCACCCTTGCGCGACCTTGGCATCGAACTCTATGAAGTGCAACTCGGCGAGACCGACGACCACTGGGCGCGCTTGCGCCGGGAATGAGGGCCCTGGGATTGAGTGAGGCTCGACCAGGAGCGACTTTGGTTCTGTTGCCTGGCATGCATGGCACCGGGCATTTGTTCGGCCCGCTCATAACTGCTTTGGGCATACGTCAGGTAACCCGCATCGTCACCGTCAGCTACCCGTTTTCAGCGGGTGATTACGACGCGGTGGAAGCAGTCATCGACCAAGCGCCGCTCATTCCCGAGGGCGAGATCGTGCTGTTGGCTGAATCATTTGCCGGACCCTTGGCTATTCGCTTGGCGCGCCGGCTGCACACTGCGGGGCGGTTGCGGGGACTGGTATTTGCCGGCAGTTTCATCCGCTCGCCGCTCGCCTACCTGTCACCTAGGCTGATTCCGCGTTGGACTATTCGCCCACCGAGGTGGGTGCTAAAAAAAATTTTGCTCAACGGCTGCGCCGAACAAATGCCGCTGAGTCTGCTCGAGCAGGTCCTGCACCTGGTCCCGCCAGCAACCTTGTTGAGTCGACTGCGGGCAGTGCTTGGTTGCGATGAGCGAGCCAGCCTGACGGCGTTGGCTGGGGTGCCCGTCCTCTACTTGCATGCGCAGCAGGATCGCTTGGTGGGGGCGCATGTGATTGCTGATTTCGCGACATTGCACCCACTGGTCGTGAGGCTCGCCGCACCGCATCTGATTTTGCTCACGCGCCCGCGCGAGTGTGCTCAGGCGATCGTTGAGATGCTCGGTTCCCATCTCTCTGATTCGATCCAACCACGGTGAATCGGCGCGCTCTCCGACGCGTGTGCCAACCGTTGCGGCATGCAGGCGATGACCACACTTCGCAGTTATGCGTTACCGTGATGCTCCACACCTCGATATGGGCAGCTTCTACGCCCGTGAGCCCCGCTTTGGCCGGATGTACCGCATCCTTGGCTACCTCGGGGTCATCATCGCGGCGTACTTCCACAATGATCCGGATATCCTCGCCCGGTTGCTGATCGCTTTGCTGGTCGTGTGGTTGATGGCCTGGTATCGCGTCGTCGGCAGTTTGTGGCGATCGAGCACGGTGGCGGCGATCCTGTTGTGTGCGTTCTTGCTGACTCAGGCGAAGGTCGCGGCGATGACCCACGACCATGCCGCCTCGTCCACTGTCTCCTCGTCCACTTCTGCATTATCATCTGGAGCCAACCCGTGACTTTCGCCCGCTGGGGGATTCCCACTCTGATCACCGCTACGCTGGTGCTCGCCTGGGGTTTGTGGCTGTTGCCCGATGGCCCGGTGCGCTGGGTCGGCTATGCGGTGGCCGGTTTCTGCTGGTGTTTCACCCTCGCGTTTTTCCGCAATCCGGCGCGTACACCCGACGGAGATGCGCGCTGCCTGACCGCGCCGGCTGATGGCCTGGTGTGGGATATCAGCGAACTCGACGAGCCCGATTTCATCAAGGGTCGCGCGCTGCGCATCGGCATCTTCCTCTCGGTGTTCGATGTCCACGTCAATCGTTCGCCGGTCGCGGGCGAGATCGTCTATGCCGCCTACAAGCCCGGGAAATTCCTCGATGTGCGCCACCCGAGTTGCGCCCACGAGAACGAGGCCAACACCCTCGGCATCATCGCCGACCCGGCCGTCGCGTCGGGACTCAAGGTACTCGTTCGCCAATTGTCCGGCCTGATCGCGCGCCGCATCATCAGCACCCACGGCGTGGGCGATCGGCTGACGCGCGGTGAACTGTACGGCATGATCAAATTCGGTTCCCGCACCGAAGTATGGATTCCGGCCGAGACCGCGCACACCGTGCTGGTGAAAAAAGGCGATCGGGTGAAGTGCGGTGAAACCGCGCTCATTCAACTTCTCCCCGCCGTCGATCCGGCGATCACGAAAGCGGTCAGCGGATGAACGAGCACCTGTCTTCGGTGCAGAAACGCATGCGCCGGCTCAAGACGCTGCCGGTGGCGCCGACCTTGCTGACCGCCGGCAACCTCGCCTCGGGGATCACCGCGATTTTGTGCGCGGCGCACAATCAGCTGTTCCTCGGCGCGATCATGATCTTCGTCGCCATGATCTGCGACATGTTCGATGGCAAGGTTGCGCGGATGACCAAACAGGATGGGCCGTTCGGCGCCGAGCTCGATTCGCTCAGCGACGTGGTCTCATTCGGCGTCGCACCCGCGATCCTGGTTCATCGCCTAGTCCTTGGTCAGCCGGGCGTATTCGACGATGGCATCCGCATCCTGTGGTTTCTCACCGTGCTCTATCCGGTTCTCGCGGCGATCCGGCTGGCCCGCTACAATGTCGAGGCGGCGACGCCCAGCGATGCCAAATCCGACCGGTCACCAGCAGACAAGTCACCACATTTTCGGGGAGTCCCTTCGCCAGGGGCCGCAGGTCTGGTGTGCTCGTGGATCCTGCTCCATCAGCGTCAGCCCGAGTGGTTGCCTACGTGGCTGGAAAGCCCGCCGATGTTGGAAAAATATTCCGGCCTGCTCCATCTCGATGCGTTCCGTTGGATCATCTTGGTGGTGATGACGGTCGGGGCTTTGTTGATGGTCAGCACCATCCGCTTTCCCCACATCGGCAATTCGCTCTTTGGTCGCATCGGCTTCAGCAAGATGATCCTGCTACTGATGGTCGCGGTGTTCTTAGTTTGGGTGCCGGTGATCACCCTGGTGGTCGCGACCACGGGATATGTGCTCTATGGCGTGGCCGGGGCGGCGGTGCGCGCCATCACCCGCCTGCGCGCCGGCAAGTCGATGGATGAAGACGACGACGACGACGCCGAAGATGTCGGCTTGGCCACCGATCATCTGCCCCGCGTCGATGGCCCCGCAGCAGGCCGCTGATGCTGCTGCCTGGCTCAGCGCATCCGCACCCGCCGCGATCGCCCGCTGAATTGGCGGACTGGTTGGGCGTCGAGACCGCCGAGGTCGCCCGCTGGATTGCTGACGGACTACCGAGTGAGTCCGCCGGCATCGATGCGTTCGCGGCCGTCAACTGGCTGTCGGACCGGCTCGATCTGGCACCGGTGCTGCGTTCGCGGTGGCAGCGTTTTCTGGGTTTCTTCGCGCCCTTCGTGGCCGGTGAAGATCGCACCACCGTGCGCCGGATCTCACGCGGACATCGGCTGTTCGTCCCGCATGAGCCGACCACGGTTCGCTGGTGGCTGCCGCGCATCGATCAGGCCGAAGATGAACAATGGTCGGTGACCGCCGCCGCGACCAGCACCCACGTGAAAGTCTATGGCACCGAAGTCGACGGCACCGCCATCGTGCGCTCCCGGCCCGAGCGTCGGGCGGCGCCTGAGCTGTTGCCGCTGGTCGAGGAAGTCATCGAGGGTTTCACGTACGGATATCGCCATCATCGCCCTGATGACACCTACCACGGACGGACCTCGGGCAGTTGCCTCGATCTGACGTTTGCCGTGGGCGAGCGGCTGACCGCGGCCGGCCGGCCGTGGCGGCTGTGCTCGGGAGTGATCGCGCACACCGCCTTGGCGAATCCTCATTTCTGGCTGGAGGTCGAAACCGCGAGGGGGATCTGGATCACCATCGACCCCAGCTTGCCGGCCCTCGCCAAACGGTTTGCCGCCCTGCACCGTACCGATTGGCGAGTGTGGGCCCGGGCCTACACCGGCGGTTGCGATGCGCGGCGCATCACGCTCTGCCGTGGCGAAGCCCCGCTGCGCGATATCCCCGGTGGAGCGACGATCGGTTCGACCATCGGCGAGGCGATTGTCGATGGCGACAATGCGTGGTCATGCCTCGACTGGGTGTGCGGTGAATGCCGCTGGGAATTCGAGCGCGCCTGAGTCTCCGACTTCTTCTCTTCTCGCTGTCTTTTTTCAGATGTAAGGAACCGACCATGCCCAAGTCCCCAACGATCCTCGGCACGATGTCTGTCGCCATCTTGTCGGCACCGATGCTGGTACTTGCGCTGACAGGTTGCGGCGAGCAATCCTCAGCGGCGCCGAAGGCCGGTAGCGCCACGCCCGCAGGAAAAACTATGGAGGGACCAGAATGGCTGGCGGATTATGCCGCTGCTCAGGCGCTCTCGAAAAGTACCGGCAAACCCATCCTTGCGGATTTCACCGGCAGCGACTGGTGCGGATGGTGCATCAAACTGAAAGAGGAAGTGTTCGAGACCAAAGAATTTGCGACCTGGGCGGCGGCCAACGTGGTGCTCCTGGAAGTCGATTTTCCGAATGAAAAACCGCAGATCGAGTCCCTGCGCCAGCAAAACGCCGGACTCGCCGAAAAGTTCCGCGTCGAAACGTATCCGAGCATTCTCTTCATCGATTCAAGCGGCACCAAAATCGGCCAGACGGGATACGTCCCAGGCGGTCCGGCAGCCTGGATCGAGACCGCGAACAAGGCCCTCGGCAAATAGTCTCAGGGTAACAACCTGTTCAGGGAATGATCCGAGCAGGTCATCCCGGGGTGGGAATGAATTGGAAAAATTCTGCGTACTTCCCCGGCCCAAAGGTGAAATGGATGATCCTTCTGGGGCAACCCGAGACGTTCTTTCCCGACGAATGCAGGATGTTCGGGGACACGATCAAGCCCCCGCCTTTTCCAACGATGCATTCGGTTACCGGGTGCGGGGACTGATCGTCCCGATGGGATCCTGGATGGACCTTCAGCGGGGCATTGTGCGAATCAGACGCATCGCAGGACAAGCGCACTGACCAAAACTCCGCCAACACCGTTCGAGACACCTTGGCATACCGCCGACCTTCCTTCACGGATTCGTCGGAGAGGAAATCAGGGAGCGCGCCGGTGGTCATGGCAATCGGGGCCCGGTCGTCCCGGTGCATCGGCACAATCCAATTCCGCTCGGCATTTTTGACAAAATAATTGGCCCAATAGGGACGAAGGTGGCCGAAGCTGTACCCGCGAAGCACCAGGCTTTCTCTGATCGCCACCGCCAGCCGATTCACGCTGTCGATCCGATCCAGCAACCGCGTGCCGGCATGACCGGCGAGCGGTTCGGGGATATCCTGCAATACCAAGTCCAGGTCCCGGTCGCTGACCAGATCCTCTTCAATGGAATAACCCGCATCGTTAAGCTGAAGAGATGGCTTAAGTGAGGGCATGATTGGTGACCACGGAGGTACAATGATTTGGGGAGCTTCGGTATCGGCGAGCCGGAAGAGGCCAGATCATCGAGGCGGATCGAGATTTTTTTTCAACTCAATCAACGTGTATTCGCCGGGCCGGCGCTGGCATTGCCACGTCAGCCCCTGGGCTGCTGCCTGCGCTGGCAGTTCAGGTTCCAACTCGGTCCGGGGATCAGCCAGCAGGCACTTCCCGTTTTGAGCCAAGCTTGCGGCGATGCTGCGCAGCAATGCCGGATGATAAGCTGGTCGATAGAGGATGTCGGCACCGAGGATGAGATCGAACGGCGCGTGCGCGACCGGTTCGCCCCACGCGTGGCGTTGGGTCCGCCCGCGCTCCGTGAAGTGGTTGGCCGCCAATGCCTCGGTGACGTATCCCAAGGGTTCTTCGGCAAGATCGCAGAAGATGACTTCTCCGGCACCCAGCTGCAGCGCGGTCAGCCCGGTACGCCCACGGCCACAACCGAGTTCGGCGATGCGTTTGCCCGCGCAGTCCGCGACTGATGCCAGATCGGCCGCCAAACGTTCCCCTGCCGGCCATGGATAGGCCCACGTCAGGTCGCCCTCTGTGGGTGCTTGACCCAGCAACGGCCGCCATTCCGGCAAGATCAACAGTGGTAGCCGGGAAAGATTCATGGCGTGGGCGGAGTGGACTTTGGATGGGTCAGGACGATCGCTGGAGCGTGGGGTACGCACCAGGGCAGGTCGCTCAATCCCTGAATCGTCGCGTTGACCCCACCCGTGGGCCATCTAACGTCTTACCCCATGGGCTTTGCCGGCAATCTCCGCACGTTGTCTCTTCCCGAAGTGGTGCAAACCCTGGCGCGCATCCAGGCGACCGGAATCCTGCGTTTGGCGGCTGACGAAGGTCATCGCAACATCGTCTTCAACCAAGGCGCAATCATCGGCGTTGATTTCAAGGCCGGCAGCGAACGTCAGGCGTTGCTGCAGCGGATGATCATGCAGAACAAGATCGATGCGACGGCCGCGGCTGCGATCAGCGCCACCGGCAGCGAATCGAAGATCGTCCGTACGCTGATCGAACAGGGCCTGGTTACGGATGAAGAAGTCAACGAGGCTCGCCAACGGCAGGCCGAGGAAGAACTCATTTCGCTGTGCACCTGGGAAGCCGCCGACTTCGTTTTTCATGACGCCAGTCCCGAGGAGCCGGAAGCCGCAGAACTGGTCGACAGATTTTCCAAACTCGGGCTGACCATCAATTCGGGCAGCCTGTTGATGGAAGCCGCCCGGCGCATCGATGAATGGTCGAGATTGAAGGAGCGCCTGCCCGATGGCCAGATGGTCTTCGGAGTGGCCAATGGTCAGGACGAAGGTCTGGCCAAAGCGACTGCTGAGTATCCCGCAGTCGCGGTGGTGCCGTTGATCGACGCGGTGCGTACGATCGACGACATCGTCGAAGCCGCGGTGGTCACGCGCTTGGAAGTCTATCAGGTGCTGGTCGACCTGCTGGATCAGAAGATCGTGTGTCAGTTGTCGCGCGAAGACCTGATCGCGCATGCCGATTTCTGGAAAGAGCAGCATAACAATCAACTTGCAGCGCGATTGTATCGGCGCGCGCTGGTGCTGTTTCCGTCGGACCGCGACACCCAGATCAAGCTCGGCGCCTGCCTGGAATACATCGGTGATGAAGATGAAGCCGCGCAGTGCTATGGTCAGCTGGCGCGCAGCTGCATGGATGACGGCGACCCGGGCCGGGCAGCCGAATTTGCCCGCCACGCGGTGTCGTTGCGTGGCCAGGATCCCAAGCTGCGCCAGATCCTGGCCCGGTGCCATTTCATGCGCGGTGACCAGGTCGCCGCCGGCGCCGAGCTGAAGGAGATCGTCAAAATCTATCTCGAACTCGGGCAGCTCGAAGACGCCCGTGGCACCTGTCTGAAGATCCTGGAGATGAACAAGGGCGATGAGTTCGCCCGCCGCGAATTGGCGCGCATCTTCTCGCGCGTCGAAAATGATCAGCAATCCGAAGACGTGGTGGTCTGCGTCCAATGCGCGACGGTCAATCATCGCGAGGCGCAGACGTGCACCGGATGCAAGGCGTCCCTCCAACTCACCTGCCTGTCTTGTGGTCGCGTTGTCGCGGTCTCGGATCGTCTGTGCATCTTCTGTGGCGCCCATCCGCATGCGGGCGGCGCGGTGCGCCGTTCGGGCGGCAGCCCGACGACGTCCAGGATCATCAATCGCAGTGGCGTGCGCAAAGCTGCCAGCGGTCTGGTGGGCGCGGTCCAGGCGAATGCCGATCAGCAGGCCGCGGCGCGCCAAGGCGGGGGCAATGCCCAGCCCGCCGTCAGCCTCAACGAACCGGCGGCGCAGAGCTCGTCCAAGCCATCGGGATCGACCGATCGCTGGCGGATCGAGATCGATAAGCATCTCGGTACCGCGCGCGCCAACGAGGAAGCCGGCAACTTCGAGCAGGCCCTCACGTCGTGGCGCGAGGTCTCCAATCTGCAGCCGGACAATCCGCAGATCCTGGCGCACATCAAAGAACTCGAAATCCAAGTAAATCAGCTGGCGATCGAACAGCACATCGACCTCGGTCATCGTCTGAGCCGCACTCGTCACCCGTGGCGGGCGGCGACGTCGTATCGCCTGGCTCTGCGTCTGATGAGTGGTGACGATCCGCGTTCGCATCCGGTCAGTGAAGCGTTGACCCGCACCGAACGCGACCAGCGCAAGATCGGGACGGTTTATGGGATCGCGGCCTTCGTCGTCCTGGGCTGCGGATTCCTTGCCGCGCGGCCCTATTATCAAATCAGACGTTTCACTGCTTCCGAAACGGAGGTGCGGGCGCGCATCGACGCATTGGCCAGCCAGCCGCTGACCTTGCTCGGCCCTGAAATGACCAACATCAGCGAAGTGCTCGACGGGCTGGCGCTCGATGCAGAGCGGATTCGCGGCACCTTCGGCGAAAAAGCCCGGCGTGAACAGGCCGAAATGCGTGCGCAGTTTTTCGTCGCCCGCAGCCAGCAGGCCCAGCGCTCTATCGACGGCATCGAGAAATTGATGCAGGCGCGCAACGCGGTCGACGCCGCCAAGGCGCTCACCGTCCACCAAACGGATTTCGGCACCGAGTTCGAGCCGCAACGAATCAAAACGGTTCAGGATCGGTTGGCCGACCTCAATCAGCAATTGCGGGTGCAAAGCGATGAGCGCAAAGGTGCGCCGCAACGACTTGAGCTGGCCAAGAAGCACGAGGAGGACAACCACTTTGGCTCCGCCATCGACGTCTATCGCGAACTGGTGAGCTCGGGCGACAGCGAGATCGCATCCACCGCGAAAGCGGCCATGGCGCGGCTTGAGCCAAAGGAGCAGGCATTCCTCACCGACTGGAAGGCTGCTTTGGCCTTAGGTTCAACCGACCTCGCCCGGTGCGATCAGGCCTTGGCCACGCTCGCCGTCAGTGCGCGACTGTGGGGCAGAGAAGGCGATCAGTTGCGGCTGCGTCAGGAGATCGTCACGCGGCTTAAAGCTGCGGAAACCGCGTACGCGGCCTTGCCGGCGACGGCGACGACCAGCGAACTCGAAGCCTTCATCGCCGCCCATGGCGCTGCCCCGCAGGCGATCCAGGCCAAGGTCCGTCTGGGCGCCATGCAGTCGCGTCTGCAAGGTCGCGATCAGGCGCTGGCCGCGTTCAAACAGCAACTCGATGCGCGCAAATATGAGCAGGCTTGGCAGACCGGCCGCGATCTGGTCAATGGCTTCGGCCCGCTGCTGAAACCCGGCCAGATCCAGCTGCCACTGGTGATCGAATCGATTCCAACGGGTGCGACGGTGACCCTGGCTGGCAAGGTGGTCGGCAAGACCCCGCTGGTCATCGGCTGGAAACCTGCGTACCCCGGCCAGGAAGCCGATGACGGCGATCTGGTCATCGCCGCGCCGGCGTGGAAATCAGTGACCGTGCACCTGCGCGATGCCGGTCAGGATTGGCATCTGGTATCGAATCTGTCGCGCCAACCCCTGTGGCAGCTCGCCCTCGGCAAAGGCATCAGCGCCGCCCAGGTGATGCATGACGGAACCGTCCTGATGCTCGCCGGAGACACTTTGGCGAGCATCGATGGGGCCGGTAAAATCCGTTGGCGTCACGGGTTGGGGACTGATGACGTGGACAACGGGCGTTCACGCATGGCGCTCGCCCCGGCGGTCTTCCCCGATGGGCGAATGGCTTTTGGCCTGCCCGGAAAGGATGTCGCGATCATCGATGCCCAGGGGAACGCCTTGGGCACTGTGAAGACCCAGGGTGAAGTCCGCGGTCGACCGCTGGTGTATACCAATGACGTCTTCGGCGCGGACACCCGTCTGGCGCTGGCGGCAGAGGGTATCTTCACTGGTGCCGTCGGTGCCGAGCCGAGCCGGATCCCGTTGTCAGCAGCGGCGATTGCCGGTCCGCTCGCGCTCGACAAGGATCTCGACAAGGTCCTGATTGTCGGAACCGTGACCGGCCATTTGCTGGGGATCCTCGAACAGCCGCGCAAAATCGTGTGGGATCTCGATCTCCAGGCGTCCGACATCAGTCAGCTTTTGCCGCTGACAGAAACCCAGGTCATCACCGTGCTGGATGGCAGCAAGGTCGTCGCGATCCAAGTCCGGCCTGAGCTCGCCTCGATCTCGTGGTCGCACCAGCTCAAAGCTCCGGCCGTGGGTGAGCCGGCGGTGACCACTGCGGGAATCGTGATCGCCGCAGGTACCAGCGTCTTGCGCTTTGGCCGCGATGGCACCACGCCTCAACCGTGGCTCTTGGCATCCGCGGCGAGCAGTCCAGCTGCGGCTTTAGGCGATCTTGTCGCCGTCGGCACCCAAGCCGGCATGCTTCACGTGTTCAAGGGTGAACAGCAAATGTGGGCGACGCCCTGTGGCCAGCCGGTCACCGCCGTCGCCGTACTCAAGACCTGTATCCTCGCCGGCCTTGCCGACGGTACGGTCCTCGCCTTCGCGCCGTAATTTTTTCAGCGGACGTCACCGTCTTCGCCGAGAACGATTACCGTGGCGAGGGTGTCGGCCAACGGCCCTTGGACGCTGGCGATCAGCAGGGCTCCACCGGCGATGTACAGCGTCGTGCCGGTGAGGACGAGTCGCCAGTGGCGAAGCGAGTCCGCGCGTCGGCGATGCAACGCCGCCAGTCGACGAAAATGCACTTCTGCGTTTGCTGTTCCGAGCAGCGGCGCGAGTTCGGCGAGATCGGCGCCAAGCAGCGCCGTCAGGCGTTCTTCGGTCAAGCGCCATCGGCTGGCAAGCGCAGCGCGCAGGTAGCGATCCGTCAGGGCCGCGTGGTGATCATCTCGCCGCCAGATGAGGGTCAGCACCGCGGCGATCGTGCCGCCGCCGGCGAATGCCAACCACGGAGCCGACAACCGCTGATCCTGGACCACCAGCAAGATGGCGGCGACTGCCACCAGCACGGCCCAGGTCACCAGTGGATGGATGAGCCCGCTGATCAATTGGGCGCGCGCGAGCTGGCGTTGGCGCAGATCGTCGCGCACGAACAGCGCGGTTTCTTCGAGCCCAGGCCGCGGTCCGGCGAGCAGCTCGCGATAGCGCGGTGGCAGCCGCGCGCCCAAGGCGGTCGGCAGATCGCAGCCTGCATCCAAGGCCTCGGCAAGCTGGATTTCGCCGCACGCACGCAGGCGTGGCGCCAGCGGTTCACGATGTTGCGCGGCATCCGCGATGGTTGCCAGCAACGGCATCAGGGCCGACGGAGAAGCCGACGGAGAAATCCCTTTGAGTGGGTCGTTCATCGTGCGGGCTGCCAGTGTTCGCCGAGGTGGGGATCGATCGTCCACACGCCCGCCGGACCGCGCGCCTGGCGTTGGCCATCCGGCCGATGCTGAAGTTCCCAGGAGTCGATGCGCAAGGTTGCGCCGGGCGCCAGCGTCTGCGCGGCAAGCGCGTATTCGCGGGCCTGGAGGCGTTGCTGACGCGCTCCCAGTTCACGGATCCGCGTGGCATGCAGCAGGCTCTCACGCAGGGCGAGAGCCGCGGCTAGGCCGAGGAACGCCAGGATCGCCATTGAGACAAATCCGCGATTCATGGTTTTTCCGCGGCCGACAGAGGGGGTTCGGCGTAGACCAGCAGAGATCGCGGCGGGCCGCTCAGCGGCGTGATGACGACCCGGCATACCCCGGAGCCCACGTCCCAGTGGACATCGCGCACATGCACGCGGGGCGATTGCGCGCGCAGCAGCTCACCGGCATCGACTGTCCATTCGCGGCCATTGGCGCGCACGCCATTGGCAGTTTTTTCAGCTCCAATGCGCAAATCCTGGCGCAACCGTTCGCACGCCAGATCCAGTCGTTGGCTTTCGGCATCGGTCGGCCGCTTTCTGATGAGCGTGACCATGGCGGTGGTCGCAGCGCCCATCAGCAGCACCACGCAGGTCATATAGACCTGCAATTCGAGGAGGCTGTAGCCATGACGATGGGCGGAAGTTGGTTTCATTGCCAACTCATTACCGGGAGTTCGGTGCGGTAAGAGTCGGTCGCACGGTGCTCAGCTGCACATGATCAGGGCCGATGACGGTCACTTGCTCGGCTCCTGGCGTGGTCGCGCTGGGCAGGGTCACCTGCGTCGCCCGCAGTCGCCAGCCCAGGGGCAAGGTTGGTTGCCGACCCTGTCGAATTTCGGCCAGCAGGTTCAAGGCGGTCTCCTGATCAGCCGCGCGATGATCGAGGCGGGCGCATGCGGCGCGGTCATGCAGCCCGATCGCGACCAGCGCAAAGAGGGCCAAGAGTCCGACCACTGCGACTGCCAATTCCGTGGCCATGGATCCGCGACGATGGTTAGAGCACCTGCTCATGAATAGACTTCCTGCGCGTTCATCACCAGGATCAACGTGCCCATGATCGCTTTGACGATGAACCACACGGGCACCGCGAGGATAAGGGGGGCGAGCAGTTGGGCGCTGATCACCAGCATGCGTCGGTGACGGAGGCGTCGATCCAGGGCCAGCGCGTAACGCCGTTGCAGGTCCAGCGGATCGCGGCACGGCCAACCGGCAGCGCGCGCCACGCCGACGAAATCACCGGCCGCACCAGCGTGGCGCAACGTCGGGTCGGCTCCGGCGTGGGTCACGAGTTCTGCCAAACGAGCTTCGCTGATCCCATGCGCGGTGCCGGTGGTCAGCAGCAATCCGCGCGCATACCACGCCTCGCGCCGCCAGCGCCACTTGTGGAACAGCCAGAAGAAAAAAGTCACCACGACGAGCAGGGCACCGATCAGGGGAACTTTCCATTTGGCCGCCTCGACCAGCACGGCTAATTCAGATGGCATCTGCAGGCCTAATTCCCGAATGATCGCACCGAACCTCGGGACGTAGATGACGATGGCACTGAAAAACAGAATCGTTCCTGCAACCAACGAGAGCAGCGGCGGCAGCAAAGGGGTCCACCACGCGATCGCCCCCGTAGGCTCACCCGCCAAGCCATCGAGCCAGCGCACCAACGCCGCCGGGCCGAGGGCTTCGGCGGCTTGCCCGGTCGGCGCCAAGTCGCGCGGCAAGACCCTGGCCGCGACCAGGGTGTGGATCAGGCCCTCGGGATTGGCCCCATTGAGACTGCGCGCCGCGCGTCGGATTCGCCGCGGCAAGGGCCAGCGCAACCGCGTCTGCAAGCCGAGCAGCGCGAGGTCGAGGCTTCGCCCGTGGCGGATCGCCTGGCCCAGACTGCGCGCGACCAGGCTTACGGTTTCACCGGTGATCGGCGGTAGAAACCACCAGCGGAATAAAGCCCACGCGCCTTGGACAACCAGCAGGCCGCCGAGGGCGATACCCAGAATCTGCCCAGTGATGACGGTGAGCTCAAACTGCATGGATCAGAATCCCTGGCTCATAAATACGATGATTCTGATAAAAGGTGTGAGATTTGAGAAGATCGCGAGGGGCACGGCCACCAGGATGAACAAGCCGATCCACCACGGTCGGGCCAGCGCCAGAGCCTGATCGAGGCGTTGATGAGCAAGGTCTTCGGCGGTGTCGAAGTCCGGACCGCCGGCGCGATACGGCAATGCTCCGATGGCCGTCAACCGCTCGGCCAGCGTCGGTAATGACATCAGCAAGTGACGTTCAGAACGGCGCAGCCGAAAGCGAGTCAGGAACATCCAGGTGCGCCAATCGAGATCCCATTCCGGTTGGTCCTGGCGGTATCGGCTCAGTCCCAGCAGCGGGCGATGCCACCAGGGAATGCGAAAGGGCTCCAGGCCACCGCGCCAGCGCGCATGCGCGAGCAAGTCGACTTCAGCTGCTGCGCGATGGACCTCGGGATTCCACGCATGCAGCAGATGCCGCAGGCCACGCACGTTGCTGATCAGCCAACAGCACGCCGCCGTCAGGCCGAGAAACACAGCGGTGAACGCCCACGAGGTCAGCCCATCAGTGAGGTGGAGCATGAAAGCGGTCAGCGCTGGAACGGTGATCCCGAGTTCGCGAAACAGTTGACTAATGGTGTGGCCAATGAGCTGGGTCAAAACGAGGTTGACGACCATCAGCGGCCCGAAAATCGCCAGCAGTACATAAACCGGCAACCACCGAACGACACGCAGACCCAGGGCTGGCCGCGCGACCTGACGCGCGGCGCGATCGATTGCCGCTGGCACCGTGCTGCTGCCAGCGATCGAACGATGTTGAGCACGGGACACCAGGCCATCGCGGTACAGCACGTCAGCCAGTGAGCGGCCCTGGCGCAGGTCGTGGGCCAACGCGCGCAGGCGACGTGCCAAGGCCGCATCCGCGTTTGAAAAAAGGTCGAGGGTCGCGGGCAGATCGCCGCCGGAACCGGTCGCCAACGCCACCGCTGACAACAGCGCCCCGCGATCGGGGCTCCATCCGAAAAAACGCAAAAGGAGGCGGCGGATCACGATGCGCGCGACGGTAATGATCGCGGAGTCGTACATCAATGACGGCGGCTGAGGTCAGCGCGACGGTGGTGCCGCACTCAGCCCAAGCTTATGCCCAGATGGTCAGTAGCCCTGCCGCCGCAACCGCTTCGGCGCGGCGGCGGCTGGTGCCGCGGCCTTCGCCGAAGAGCACGCCCACGCTGACCGTGGCGTGAAACTCCGGCGCGTGATCGGTGCCGCTGGCGCGTTCGCAGGTGTAGGTCGGCAATGGGCGACGGTGCTGATGGCACAGCGCCTGCAATTG
>JANYGY010000150.1 GCA_025362255.1 Planctomycetales bacterium | reverse complement strand
AGTCGAAAGTCGTGATGGCTCGGCATTTCTCGGGGTGACCAGGATCAATGGCCCGGGGTGGTACTTCATCACCGTCCAGCCGAAGACCATGTTGGTCAGCCACGCGGTCGTCACTGCGCGCACGATCTTGTTGCTGGGCATCGGTTCATTGATCATCGAACTGATGGTCGTCGCCTACATCCTACGGCGCCAGATCGCCGAGCCGATTCGCAGTTTCGTTGCGGCCACCGATCAGGTGAGCCGCGGCGATTTCGCCGTCCGCCTCGATCACCGACGCGAAGACGAACTCGGTCGGCTGGCGTCCTCGATCAATCGCATGGCGCGTGCCGTGGGCGAACGCGACGCCGCCCTGGCGCTTCAATTCACCGAACTCGAACAAGCCAAGCAGATCGCCGAAAATGCCAACCAGGCCAAAGCGGAATTCCTCGGCACGATGAGCCATGAACTGCGCACACCGCTCAACGGTGTGATCGGGATGACCGAGCTGCTGGTGACAACCCAGCTCAATCCCGCGCAACGCGAATTCGCCGAAACCATCAGCATGTCCGGCCGCTCGCTGCTGGCGATCATCGATGACATCCTCGACTTCACCAAACTCGACGCCGGCAAGTTGCGCCTCGAACCCCGACCAACGGATCTGAACAAAGTCGTGGTCCAAGTCGTTACCCTGCTGCGCGCGCAGGCCGACGCCAAGAATCTGGCCCTGCTCGTCGAAGTCGCTGACGGCATGCCGCAACGGGTCTACGCCGATCCGGCACGGGTGCGCCAGGTGCTGACCAATCTCGTATCAAACGCGATCAAATTCACCGATCTTGGCAGCGTCACCGTCCGGCTCGCCTGCCTCAAGGCGCAAGACGGCAAAGCCGAAATCCACCTAGCGGTCGCCGATACCGGCAGTGGCATCGCCCCCGAAAACTTGCCGCTGCTCGGCGAAAAATTCCGCCAGCTCGACAACAGCTTCGCCCGTCGCCACGGCGGCACCGGCCTCGGCCTCGCCATCACCCGCTCGATGCTGGCCCTGATGGACGGCGAACTGCAAGTCACCAGTGAACTCGGCCGCGGCTCGGTATTCACCGCGGTGATGCGTTTGCGCCTGTCGACCTGACGATGGCTACTCAAAGCGCGCCTTGCGTCTTGTGATTTGAATTACCCTGGAACCGACATGAAACTGATCCGCTGTGGCGAACCTGATCACGAAATTCCTGCCATCTTGGAAGTTGACGGCAGTCGGCGCGATGTGCGGGCATTTGTCGCTGATTTTTCGCCGCAATTTTTTTCGATGGGTGGCATTCCAGCGTTGGCGGCGTGGTTCGCGGTGCATCGCGATCAGTGTCCAGTGATCGGCGGCGATGTGCGGTTGGGCAGTCCGGTGCCGCAGCCGCCGTTCATGTTGTGCGTCGGTTTGAATTACGCCGATCACGCCCGGGAAACCGGCGCCAAGCTGCCTTCCGAACCGGTTTTGTTCAGTAAAGCGCCGACCGCGGTGTGCGGCCCTGACGATGCTATTTTCCTGCCGCCGGGTTCGACCCATCTCGATTACGAAGTCGAACTGGGATTGGTGATCGGCACGCGCTCTCGCCATCTGACCGAGGCCGAAGCTCCGGCGGCGATTGCCGGTTACCTGCTGATCAACGATGTCAGCGAGCGGCACTATCAAAAAGATCGCGGCGGGCAGTGGATCAAGGGCAAGAGCTATGACCATTTTGCGCCGTGCGGGCCGTGGCTCGTCACCCCGGATGAACTCGGCGATCTCGGCGGAATGAATCTCACCTTGCACGTGAATGGCGGGCTGCGCCAGAACAGCACGACCGCCAACATGTTATTCACTCCGGCGCAGATTGTCGCTTACGCGAGCCAGTTCATGACCCTGGTGCCGGGGATGATCATCTCGACCGGAACTCCTGCCGGAGTGGCGATGGGGATGAAGCCCGAGCCGCAGTATCTGCGCCTCGGCGACGTGGTGACCTTGTCAGTGACCGGACTGGGCATGCAACGTGGTACGGTCTGCGCCTCTCCGTTCGGACCGTCTGCAGAAATAAATCTGACTACCAGGTGACGCCTTCGGTGCGGGCAATTTCGGCAACGTCCTTGTCGCCGCGCCCGCTGATGTTGACGATCAGGATGCCATTCTCGGGCACGGTGGCGGCGATCTCGTCGAGGACGCCGATCGCGTGCGCTGATTCGAGCGCAGGGATGATGCCTTCGGTTTCGGCGAGCAGATGCACCCCGGCCAGGGCCTGGGCATCAGAACAGCGGCGGTATTCGGCACGGCCGAGATCGCGCAACCAAGCGTGCTCGGGTCCGATGGATGCATAGTCCAGCCCGGCGCTGACCGAGTGCGTGCCGACCACTTGGCCATCGTCATCTTGCAGCACGTAGCTCGCCATGCCTTGGAACACGCCGAAACGACCGCCGTCGAAACGCGCGGCGTGCTCGCCAAGATTCGGTCCCCGACCGCCGGCCTCGACGCCGATGAAGCGCACGCTGGTATCGGCCAGGAACGGATAGAACAATCCGATCGAATTCGAGCCGCCGCCCACGCAGGCGACTAGCGCATCCGGCAGACGGCCTTCACGTTCAAGGATCTGGCGGCGGGCTTCGATGCCGATGACCGCTTGGAAATCACGCACCATCATCGGATACGGATGCGGCCCGAGCGCCGAGCCGATGATGTAATGCGTCGAAGTCGGATTGGTGACCCAATCGCGCAGTGCTTCATTCACCGCGTCTTTCAGCGTCTTGGTGCCACTCTCGACGCCGATCACCTCGGTGCCGAGCAGCTTCATGCGAAAGACATTTGGCGCCTGCCGACGCATGTCCTCAACCCCCATGTAGACCCGGCACTGCAGACCGAGAAGGGCGCACGCCGTCGCCGTCGCGACCCCATGCTGGCCGGCGCCGGTCTCGGCGATGATGCGTTTTTTTCCGATGCGCTTGGCAAGCAACGCTTGGCCAAGTGCGTTGTTGATCTTGTGCGCGCCCGTGTGGCAGAGGTCTTCGCGCTTGAGGTAGATCCGCCGTTTGAAGCGCGCCGAGAGCGAGCCAGCGAACGTCAACTGCGTCGGGCGCCCGACGAATTCGGTGAGCAGCCGCGTCAATTCCGCCTGAAACGTCGGATCCGCTTTCGCCTCGAGATAAATCCGCGTGACATCGTCAAGCACCGGAATCAACGTCTCGGGCACATACCGGCCCCCGAACTTGCCAAAGCGTCCGCGAGCATCGGGCATCGTCTGCGTTGGGTTCATGACCTGAATCTTGCCGTCAATCCGCTGGACGAAAGAAGCGAACGGGAAGCGACTGAAGCGAAGCGAACGAAGCGAACGAAGCGAAGAATTAACAGGAGATCGCAGAGGTCGCAGAGGAGGAGAGGAGGAGAACATGCGAAATGGTGGACGGAGTGAACTCGCTCGATTACGCGAGCGTTGGCTCATCACGATCGCCCCTCACCAACCGCTGCGGTCTCTGCGGTCTCTGCGGTCTCTGCGGTCTCTGCGGTCTCCTGTTTTCTAGACGGCCGTCAGTTGTTCAGATCGAGACACCGAGGGCGCGGACCCATGCGCTGATGAGGGCGCAGAGGACGCAGAAGACGAGAATGTGCGAAAAAGTGGGCATCACGATCATCCCTCACCAACCTCCGCGCTCTCTGCGTCCTCTGCGATCTCCTGTTATCAAATCTGCGCTCTCCTGTTTTCAAAACGGCCGTCAGTTATTCAGATCGAGACGCCAAGAGCGCGGACCCGCTCGGTGGTGCGGGCGACGCGGTCCCAGGCGCTGATGACGACCGGGTCGGCGGGCGCCGGGGTGTGCGCTTGGGCGTAGCCGGGGATGATGCGCGCGCCTCGTTCGTCATCTTTGGCTTTTGATTTCTGGACGAGTTCGGCGTTCTCGCGTTCGACTACCAGCAGATGGCGCAGGCGATCGTCGCGCGAGCGGCCCGGGAGGATTCCATCGGCCAGCTCATGGGCGATTTCAGCTGAACCAGGAATATCGATCTGGCCTTCGGCCTCGTTGAGCAGGATTCGCAAGGCGTAGCGCAGCAGGGCGCGATCGTAAATCGCAATGGCCTCTAAGCGCGCGGATTCACGCAGGAAATTACGGCCGAGCCCAGCGATATCGTGGTCGAGGTACGCCTCTTTGCGGTTGGTCACGGCGGCCAGGCGATCGCGCGCGTCCTTGACCAAGCGCATGATGTGTGGGCGCAAAACTTTGTATTCAATGTGATGGCGCCGCGATTTATCGCGCTTGCCGTATTTCAATTCGTTGCGCACCAGGCCATAGGCATTCTCGCTGAGCGTCCAGCCGGGCAGGATCTCATTGTAGGCCCGCGGCACACCCGATGCCTGTTCGTCGAGCGGGGTTACCGGCACCGCGATCAAGCTGAACGGAAAGCTCACTTTCTGCGGCAAGGTCGACACCCCCATGCTGATCGTGCTGTAGGGTGCTTCACTGAAATCGGTGGGCAGGCGAATGGCGCATCCGAGGCCGTAGAAAACCCCTTCGCCGGGCCAGATTTCTTGATCCGGAGCGCGCCCGGTATGATTGCTGCCGACCATCGCGCCGTACGCGATGTTGCCTTTACCCTCGGGCCAAAAAGCGGCGATGAGCAGTGATTGGTGATGAAATCCGACGAACGGGCCGACCAGCGAAGCGGTGACTTCTCCTTTCGCGAGATGGGTGTTCGGGCCGATGATCGAGTCTTCGACCGTGGCATGGGCATCGACCGCGCTGTGCTCAAGCAGTGCGCTGCGTCGGACGATGCAGTTGCCGCCCAGCTCAACTCCCCATTGAACGATTGAGTCCGTCACCGCTGCACCGTTGGTGATGCGGGTCGGCTCGGTCAGCGATGAGAGCACCGCCACATTGGACAGTTCATGGACGTTATCGATCACCGCGCCGACGCCGATGAAGGCGTCGCGGATGCGTTCTGTGTGCAGGATACGGGCGCTGCGGCGAACCCAGCACACCGGGCTGGCGATGGCTGCGACATAGGCCGCCACGGCCGCCCGGACTGCTTGTTGGCCATTGGCATCTGCGCGATCACGCGCGATCAGCGCGGCCTGCGGGATCGTCAGCTCGGCCCACAGCGGCACGTCCCGACCGCCGGTCTCGCAGGCGATCGGCAGCTCGCTGCCACAGCCGAAAGTGGCTGCGCCCGATCCGACGATCGAGCCGACGCCAAACAGCACGGCCTCGCGATCGACGACCACGTGGGCCGCGAGCCGCACGTTTTCGAGCAGGCAATCGTTGCCGACCTGACAATCGCTGAGTGTGCAGTCATAGATGCCAGTGGCCTGACGGAATCCGGGCACGACTTCGACTTCAGCGGAAAATCGACCAATTACGCAAGCACCTTTGAAATTCACCCGGCGCACGCGAAAAGCGTCGAAATCCTGAGCTACTTTGAGCAAACCCCAATCATCGCTGCGACAGCCGCGATCTTCCATGACCGCGATCTCTTCCCGGGTCGGGCTGCGCACCAGCAGTCCGAGAATATTGTCGGGGCGTTTGGCCACCTGACGGGCGGCATCGATCAATTCGGAATCGCATCCGATGGCTGCAATGATCGAGCTGCAGATCGAGGTGAAAGTCACCTGATCCGGCGCTCGCGGCAGCGACTGCAGCACGGGTTCAGAATCAGTGGGGGCCATGACATTCAGGCAGAAAGGCGGTCGAGCAGCGCGGCATCGACCTGACGAGTGGCATCGGCGTCAGCGATCATCGTCAGGTTCGGATGGGTGGTCAGCAGACTCGCCGGCATCCCCGGACCGACGCGACCTTCGACCATCCGGCGCACGGCCTCGGCTTTGCCCAGACCAGTCGCGATCAGCAACACCCGCTTGGCATCGAGGATCGGCCCAAGGCCCATCGCAATCGCCTGGCTGGGCGTATCCGATAGATTTTTGAAGCGCTCACCGCCGCTGATCGCCGCGATCGTCGACGGCGTCAAATCCACGGTGCGCGTGCGGCTTTTGACCGAGCTGCCCGGCTCATTCAAGCCGACGTGGCCGTTGTGGCCCAAGCCGAGCACGACCAGATCAAGTCCACCGCGGGCCTCGATCAGCAGATCATAGGCTTTGCATTCGAGTTCGAGATCAGCCGTATCGCCGCGCGGCACATGGGTGTTTTCGCGCGGAATATCGACTTGGCGAAACAGGTGGTAATTCAGCATGAAACGGGTCGAGCGATGGTCCTCGGGACGCAGGCCGACGTATTCATCGCACGAAAAAGTTTCGACATTGTTGAAGCTAAAGCCGCCACGCTCGTGCCACCGATGCACGAGATCCTGGTATGCCAGCAAGCTGGTCGACCCGGCCGATAGGCCCAAGACCAGTCGAGGATTGTCGGCGATGGCTTCGGCCAGTTTATCCGCCAGCAATTCGCCGGCGGCTTCACGATCATCAGCGACGATCAATTGCATGGGCGCATGGTGGCCCGCGGAGACCTCGCGCAACGCACGCGCCTGGGCTAGCTCGATCGCGCCAACGACTGCGCCCCCGGAAAAATTCCGGGGGCGCAGAGTGACAGCCTTGTGAAATCAGCTGTTAGCGGCGAATCAGATGCCCTGCTTGGCCATGTAGCGCAGCAGATCGACGACCCGGTTGCTGTAACCCCACTCGTTGTCGTACCACGACACGAGCTTGAAGAAGTTGGGGTTCAACTCGATCGACGAGCTGGCGTCATAGATCGACGAGCTCTTGTCGTGGATGAAATCCGTTGAGACGACTTCTTCATCGGTGTAGGCCAGGATGCCTTTCAACGCGCCGACCGAGGCGGCCTTGAGCGCGGCGTTGATTTCTTTGAGCGAGGTCGCCTTTTCGGTCTTGAAGGTCAAATCGACGACCGACACGGTGGGCGTCGGGACGCGGAAGGCCATGCCCGAAAGCTTGCCCTTTACCTGCGGCAGCACGAGTCCGACGGCCTTGGCGGCGCCGGTGGTGCTGGGGATGATGTTGATGGCCGCGGTGCGACCGCCCTTCCAATCCTTTTTCGACGGGCCGTCGACCGTCTTCTGGGTCGCGGTGTACGAATGGACGGTGGTCATCAGGCCTTCGGTGAGACCGAAGCCGGCATCGAGGACGGCTTTGACCAAGGGTGCGAGGCAGTTGGTGGTGCACGACGCATTGGAGACGATGGCGTGCTTCGCCTTGTCGTATTCCTTTTCGTTGACGCCCATGACCACGGTCTTCACGCCATCGCCTGAAGCCGGCGCGGAGATGATCACGCGCTTGGCACCAGCCTTGATGTGCAGGCCAGCCTTGTCGTCGGAAGTGAACAATCCGGTGGATTCGATCACGACGTCGATGCCGAGATCCTTCCACGGCCAGTTGTCACGGCAGGCGAGGACTTTGATCTCTTTGCCGTTGACCACGAGCACGTCGTCTTCGGCAACCGTTTCAGCCGACTTCTTCGAGCTGACGGTGCCTGAGAATTTGCCCTGGGTCGAGTCGTATTTGACAAGATAGGCGAGATTGTCGGCGGGCACCAGGTCATTGACCGCTACGATATCGAACTCGGTGCCGAGGGCACCCTGCTCGACGAGCGCGCGGAAGACGAGGCGGCCGATGCGACCGAAACCATTGATGGCGACCTTGATGGCCATGGAGAACTCCAAACGTGACTGGCGGTGGACGCCACTCGTGCGGCGCGTGATGAATGAGCGTCGGACGTTATGACGGCAGACCTGTTTGCAAGACGCCCTGAAACGAACTCGGCGCGGCAATCCGTCTGGATCTGCCGCGCCGAGTGGCGAATACGTATTTGCTCAAAGAAACGGTCGAAGCCGCAGCCTCAACCGTCGAAAATGAGATTACTTCTTTTTCGGAATCGCGACGGTGGTCGGCAACGCCTTGACAATCGCGGTCGCCTCGGGCGTGGTTGCCGGGTGGCCCCAACCGCTGGCGCTCTTGCCGTTTTCGATGTCCATCGCCAGGTTGTCGTCGCCAGTCGGGCTGACGCCGCCGGGGATATGATCGAGGTCGAGCGCGTGGCGCAGCTTCCAGGCGATCACGTGGTCGGCGACTGAACTGTCGCCGGATACTCCCAGGCCGCCAATGAGCTTGCCGTCAGCGGCGTACAGGGCGAGCCCGCCGCCGAAGACGATCGTGCCACCGATACGCTGGTTGATCAGCGGATCCTTGAGCGTGCCGAAGTCCTCAGCCTTGCCCGCAAAAGCGATACTGGTGTTGACCGGGTTGCCGTCGGCCAAGCCGTAGATGAAACTCCCGGGCTGCACTGCGGAGTACAATTGGCCGGTCGACAGCGCCAGGCCGGGCAGGCTGAAGGCATTGGCGGTATTGGCCTTTTGGGCCGAGATCACGCGGCTGCCGGGCCACTGGTCACCGCGATCGGTGCCGGAGAACGTAACGACTTTGACGTCGCCATCGCGGTTGACGAGCGTCGCCCACATGTGCAGGCCAAAGCCGCCATTCTTTTCAGCGACGATCAGCCGCAGGCTCTTCTGCACGGCATCGTGCGAGGGCAGGTCAGCGGCCATGGCCATGGCGGCGAGGATCAACAAGGCGAATGTCGGGGCAAAACGGGACATGAGGGTTTTCCTAGGATGGATGGGGCGAGGACGAGGCGCGAGACGATCAGCCCTGGCTGCCGAAAGCCATGACTAGTATGGTGCTACATCATCTGCGGAAACGGTTTACTGATCCGGGAAGGTCACAGCATCGATGACCATGAATGACCACGCTGCCGTCTCCGCCGCGATTGCCGACCTCAACCACGCCGACCGCGCCACGCGGCTTGCGGCAGCCCAGCGGGTTGGTGCGGCCTACGCCAGCGGCCTCCTCAAGCGCGAGCTGAGCGACGAGGTCAATTGCCACGTCCACACCAAATATTCGTTCAGTCCCTATTATCCGGCGATGGCGGCGTGGAAGGCGATCGACGCGAAGTTGCTGGCGGTTGGGATCATCGACCATGATTCAGTGTCGGGGTGCGCGGAAATGCTCGATGCCGCCGCATCGCTTGGCATCGCGGCGACGGCTGGTTGCGAAATCCGCGTATCGTTCGCCGGCACCCGGGTCGCCGGGCGCAAACTCAACAATCCCGACTCGGTCGAGATTGGCTACATGGCGCTGCACGGCCTGCCGCGCCGCGCCTTCGCCGACACCAAGGCGCTGCTCGCACCGATCTTCGCCGCCCGCAATGCGCGCAATCGCCAGATGCTGGCGGCGCTGAATGCCCTGCTCGTCCCGCTGGGCATTGCGCCATTGGATTTCGATCGCGATGTCGCCGGCAACAGCCAGGCCGCCGAGCAAGGCAGCATCACCGAACGTCATCTTATGTACGCCCTGTCGCTGCGCCTGCGCGAGAGCACCGGCGGCGGCCAGCGCCTGCTCGATGTGCTGCGCGATCAGCTCCAGGTCAACGTCCCTGCCAAGCTCGCTCCGCTGCTGATCGACCCGGCAAATCCGCATGCGATCTACGACTTGATCGGGGTGCTCAAAAGCGCTTTTCTCGAACGGATCTTCATCCAACCCAACGCCGACGAATGCATGCCGGTGGCGCAGGCGGTGGCCTTTGGCAACCGGGTCGGGGCGATTCCGGTCTATGCCTATCTCGGCGATGTCGGCGAGTCGCCGACTGGTGACAAGAAAGCCGAATTATTTGAAGACGGCTTCCTCGATCTGCTGGTCGACGAAGTGAAGCACCTGGGTTTCAAAGGCATCACGTACATGCCGCCGCGCAACACCAGCGCCCAGCTCGCGCGCTTGCAGACCCTGTGCCGGGCGCACGACCTGTTTGAGATCAGTGGAGTCGACATCAACAGCTCGCGTCAATCGTTCAGTTGCCCGATCATCCTCGAGCCGCAATTCCGTCACCTGGTCGATGCCACCTGGGCGTTGTACGCCCACGAACGTCTGGCCAATCACGATCCCAAGCTCTCGCTATTTTCAGCGACGAATCCTTTGGCCCACCGCAGTCTCACCGAGCGTGTCGCCGCATATGCCCTCATCGGCCGGCGCATCGATGCCCGGCAGCCCGATGTGGTCGCTCATCTAGTCCCGACAAGCGGTTGAGCCTTATCCGCTGAAACCTTCAGGGTTCAGCGGATAAGATGTTCCCAACCGACCGGACAGACGATCTCGGTGCCCGACAGCAGACCGCCGAGTCCAGGG